>NZ_JAMTCC010000004.1:0-185258 GCF_025370265.1 Shewanella septentrionalis
TCAGTTTGAGTAGCCTCATGGCTCGCCTCAGCTACCCTCCTCAAATTGCAGAGTATTTCGAGTTTATCGCTTGGCTGCGTTTCCCTATTATCGCGGTATTACTGCTCATCGAATTGTACTTGATGGTGAGTATTATTAAGGGATTGTGGCAGGCGAGGAAGGCTTCAGGCGATCCAAGATTAGCGATCATTGCTCAATATGCTGCCACTGTGGAGCAAGAGCTGGGTAATGGGGTAAATGAACTTAGAACGCTTAATATTGAGGGCGCATCAAACACTGATATGCCAAAGAATCAAATGCCTGACGATGAGAAGCTGACCTTAGGTTTAATACTCGCTACCGAACCCGCGAGTTGGTATTACGCTATCCCTTATTTTTCCCGTCGCCACCCAGCATCGATCACACCGCTTAAGTTACTGAGTGCCCAACCTTGGCATGCTTTAGTCATCATAATGTGTTTAATCGCGGCCTCCACACTGAGTTACATACTACTCGATGATGTGAGTCAAATTGCTGCCGTATTCGTTTCTGGTTTGATCTTATATTCAGTGGTATTAATCGCAGCCAATTACCGAATCAGTCGTTATTACTCCCTGTATCAAAGGGAAGGTAAGCTCATTATCAATAATGGTATCTGGGGTTTTATGGCGATTGATTTAACCCAGATAAGTGAACTGAAATTGGGAACATTTTTGACTCATGTACAACCACAGCAAATGGGGGGGAAATCGGTAGGTGATTCAACTGCAATCAATGCAACAGAAATATTGACGATAGGCCGCGGTGATACCGCGAATGTGCAGCTGATTTTTAAGCGGCCCCAAACTTATTATGGCGGCATGGGACAATTGCCTGAGCCGTTAACTGTGATCAATTTAGTAGTGGATGAACCCCAAGTGTTAGCTGATGCATTGGGCATACTCCAAAATTACAAAAAAGTTTCTTAGAATAGATTTATAACCATGAAATCACATGCTAATTAGATGATTTATCGACCAATCTGAGTTAGTCTGCTTAGCGTTTATAAGAGTGTATTTGCGCGCTCAATGTCGTATAGCCTATTGTTTAATTATCTAAGTTTTTGGGAGCTGTACCACTATGACGCCGATTTTCAGTAATGCCGCTATTGGTCGTAGTTTGTTGGTTTTGCTCTTGTGTGCTGGCGTATTCTTTTTTATCGATTTTTTAGTGCCCGCCTTAGCTGCATTGATTGTGTGTTTTTCGAGTTGGCCTCTTTATCAAAAACTATTGGCAAAATGCGGTGGTCGTTCGGCGTTGGCGGCAACCATTGCCCTATGTTGTATTGTGCTCGGGCTGATTATCCCGCTGGTGTTTGTATTTTCCTATGCGTTACAAGAAATTAGAACTTGGGTTGATTGGTTGGTGTTTACTAACCAACATGGTTCGCCCGTGCCCTTGTGGATCAAAGATTTACCTTGGATGGGTGAATGGTTAACCCTGCAATGGCAGCAATTTATCGGTGAACCCCACGAGCTAGGCAAAATCATCAGTGCCATCAGTGGTCAGAACCTGAGTGGCATTTCCCGTTGGGTGCTGCAATTGGGCTGGAACACACTAGGCCTGCTACTGACCTTACTTTTTATGTTGATCACGTTGTTTTTCCTCTATAAAGATGGCGAGCAAGTGGCCAAACAGTTAGATATTGTCGGCGAGCGAGTATTGCCCGCCCGCTGGCATAGCTTCTCCCGTGTGGTGCCAGCTACGGTCAGTTCGACGGTGATCGGCATGACGCTTATCGCGATTGGTGAGGGCATAGTGCTGGGGATTGCCTATTGGATTGCGGGTGTGCCATCGGCCGTGGCTTTTGGGGTGTTAACCGCCTTTATGGCCTTGGTTCCCGGCGGCGCGCCAACCATGTTTACCTTGATTTCACTCTATCTTGTTGGCACTGGCGATATGACGGCGGGCGTCGGCTTGTTCCTTTGGGGCAGCATAGAGCTGTTTATTGTCGATAAAACCTTAAGGCCTAATCTTGTCGGTGGGCCGATTAAATTGCCTTTCTTACCGACTTTTTTCGGGTTGATCGGCGGCGTGAAAACCATGGGATTTGTCGGTTTGTTTGTCGGCCCCGTGTTGATGGCGCTGTTAGTTGCTATCTGGCGTGAGTGGTTAAGGGAAGAACCTGAAATAATACAAAGTGATAAACAGGCGGGAGCTAAAAGTTAAGGTTTAGTCTGCCCTAAGGCATTTTTGCGCTCATCGGTGTAAAACCACCAAGGTTTAGCATCTTCGCCCGCCATAAAACGGGTGATGGAGATAAACACTTCGATCATGCAAGGGTCGTGTGTTTTTCCGGTCAAATGATTGAGCGCTTGATACAGGTCGTAGGGATTTTGCCCCAGCAGTTGCTCAGGTTTATCTATGCCGAGCAAACGTAAATCCGCCGCACAGGCTTTGCCAATATTCGGCAAATCAGTTAATTGCTTCACCTCGGCACGCACTACTTTCGCAGGATTCATTTTTATCCCTAAGCAAATGAAATATAAAATCTAGGCTAGTTTGCCGCCTTTACCTTCCTTGGTGAAGACGGCAAAAGCTTAGAGTTTACTGATATCGACGTTCAAGCTGTCTAAGTGTTTTAGAATTTCAGGGTTCACATTAGTATCGACACGCCCGCCTAAATGCTCAGCAAAAAACTGTTCAGTGGCGACAATCGATGCCAGCTTGTTGGCGCGTTTACTGAATCCATGTCCTTCGTCTTTTGCCAATACGTACTTAACGGGTAAAGATTTTTGGTACATTTTCTTGGCAATATTGTCCGATTCAATTTGGGTGACGCGTGGGTCATTTGCCCCTTGGATCAGCATCAATGGCGCCTTGATGTTATCGACATAGTTAATTGGCGAGCGTTTTTCCATATCTTGTTTCTGCTCGGCAATTTGCGGATCACCCACCGACTCAAACCATTGGCCTAAGTAGGGGCGCCAATAGTCGGGGAAGGAATTCATTAGCGTTACTAGGCTCGATGGCCCCACATAGGAAATCACTGCTTGGTACAAGTCGGGTGTAAAGGTTGCGCCAGACAGCGCTGCATAACCACCGTAGGAGGCACCGAAGATCCCTAAACGCTGTTTATCGGCAATGCCTTGTTCGACTAAGTAATTGGCACCATCGGTGAGATCGTGCTGCATGCTGCCAATGCCCCAGTTACGGTTACCTAGGTTTAAGAATTGCTTACCGAACCCCGTTGAGGCGCGGAAGTTAGGTTGCAACACCGCATAACCACGGTTGGCATAGAACTGGGCAATCGCGTGGAAGTAGCCCGAGTCGAGCGTCCAAAAATCCCGTGCCCAAGGGCCGCCATGGGGCAAGATAATGGTCGGCAGCTTAGTCTGTTTATCCTTAGGCAGCGTTAAATAGGCTTGGATTTTTACGCCGTCCCGCGCGGTATACACAATCGATTGGCGTGGCGAGAGTTGATCCGCAGGAATGCTGGCTGGAATGTCCGCTAACAGATGGATATTCCCAGTGGCGGCATTGTATTGATAGTCCGCGCCTGCGGCTCTGTCGCTGGCGACATGGATTTGCCACAGATGGGTTTTCTCGTTCATCTCGCCAATCGTGATTTCAACATCTTGATTAAAATGACGATTAATCATATCCCAATGGCGGGCAAACTCGGCATCTAAGGGATAAACCCGTAAGCGACCACCGTAGTAAGCCACAGCTAATGGCTCGCCCGCATCGTTAAATTGCACCGAATAGACGTCGGCCTCGTTGTCGGGATCCTTGTGTAGGGTTTCATATTTACCCGTCATCAGGTCGACTTTCAGCAATTCCTGCTTATCGCGATCACCGATATTGGCGCTGATATAGGCGAGTTTTTTGGCATCGTTTACTTTAAGAATATCGATGCTCTCGCCCTTGGCGCTTTGAATTATCTTGCGCCAGTTGCCGTCGATCAGCACATACAAGGCATTGGTGTTATCAAGATTACTGCTGCTGGCAATCACAGATTTACCCAGCTTGTTAAACCTCACTTGAGTAAAGCTCAGCTCATTCTTCAGGATTGGGGTTAACTTGCCATCGTGGATGTTGAGCAGATAAATATCCATACGGCTCGAATCGTCGTGGTTGGCTTGAACAACCAACAAATCGGGATTGTCTTTTACCTGCTCGAGCACGCTGTATTGCACATCGTCCTTATGGGTTAAGCGCTGCTCTTTGGCGGTGATTTTGCCGGCATTTTCCTCAAAACTCAGCTTATAAATCTGGGTGTTTTCATTACCGCCTTTGTCCTTCATAAAGAACAGGTCATTGCCCTTGGCTGACCATTCGAAGTCGCGAATAGGTTCGGCGGAGGTGGTGAGTGGCGTAGCGCTGGCAAGGTCGGCCTTATCCGCCATCAGGAAGATATTGCTGGCCCCTTGATACTCCTTTACAAAGGCGAGCCATTTGCCATCATCGGACATTTTCAGATGGCGAATGCTTTGCTCGTTAAAGAAGTTTTCGATGGGAATTAACGGCGCTTCGGTTTGCTGCGTTTCGGCAATTTGAGGTTGTGCATTTGGGGTATCAGCAGTGCTGCAACCCGTAAGTAGCAGTGCGGCGGCAATGGCAGCACTGCATAACTGACTAGCGAACGGAAATTTTTGCATTGTTATAACCTTGGCCTGTTGAAATTATAAACATGCTAATACGAAAATTAATTATCGTAAAACAATAATTTTATATTTCTTTGTAATATTTTTTGTTGAAGGTTTATACTGGCGCTCGTTCGCTATGAACGGTTTGGGTTGATGTCTGGGTGAGTGGATGAATCAAAATTTTGAAAAATTAATAAAAATCAGTGAATTTTGTCGCTGGCTGGTGCTCTTTTCTGCGGTGGCCATTGTCGGCTACCTGATTTATTGCTATTGGGCCTACGACGATATCCGCTTCAATAGTAGAAACACCCAGTTACTCGAGTTATGGCACCTCGCAAGCGCTAACAGAATGTTGTTGCTTGCAATTCTAACCCCTTTATTTATCACATTTTTATTAGGAGTATATTGGCTGCAACGGCTCTTATCCTGCTATCAGCGCGGCCTGTTTTTCAGTGATGAGAGTATGAAATGTTATCTGTGGCTAGTGTGGTTAAAAGTGGCGGCCTTAGTGTTCGAGATGCTGCAAACCTTAGGCATTGGCTACTATCATCAGTCATTTTTTGAGGATGGCCGCATCGAATTAGTACTCGATTTTGGCAACATCACCACGATTTTATTGATGTTGCTCATAGTGTATTTGCTTAAAGCCGCCCGCGATTATGAGGCGGAAAACCAAGAGTTTGTGTGATTTTGAATATTATCGTTAATTTAGACGTCATGATGGCGATACGGAAGGTGAGTTCTAAGGAACTTGCCAAAGCGGTGGGCATTACCGAGGCCAACTTGTCCCTGTTAAAACGGGGTAAAGTCAAAGGGGTGCGTTTTGATACCTTGGCGAGTATCTGTGAATACTTAACTTGTCAGCCGGGAGATATTTTGGAATACCGCAAGAATGCCGAGCAAGACGCGTCGGATTAAAGGAAGATGCCTAGGCTGCATGCTGTTTCGACATGCTGCGCAGCCTAGGTTTGCGGTTTTACGCTTTTACTAGCTGAGTTAAATCCGCAGGGCGGTAGTAAACCGACTTTAATACCTTGCCTTGGCGCACCACTTTACCCGCCATTTCTACATCTTTGGCGCATTTGGCTATGATGAAGTCGCCTTTTTTGCTGCCGACAATTTCAACACCTTGCTCGGCATAAAAAGCAATTGTTTCAGCAAGTTCCTGCTCATTACGGCACACTTTGCTCATGTTACTCGAATGCACTTCGTCCCAGCAGGCGATAAAGTCAATTTCACGGTTTTTAGCCACACACAGCAGTAAGTCGATAAGGTAGCTGATCTCTAGGCGGTCACTCACTTGGGCCGCGCCTAAATGTACTAAACGCCCCATTAATACATACACAGAATCGACAATGGCATCGGCCTGCTCGATACGGCTATCGGCTTCGGCAAGTTCAGTTAACTCTTCAATAATCAGCGAAGTATGTAAAGTGTCGGCCTTGTCATCTAAGGAATCAACATCATTAACGGGCAAGTCGAAGGTGCTGCGAAACTCACTGATATCACGATATAAGTGGTCATAAATAGGTTGAGTTAAGCGGGTGAGTTTCATTTGGATTGCCTTGGGATCAATAAACAATAAGTAGTTGACGGCAATTTTAAAGAAATGCGCCGTAGAATACAAAGTTCAGGTATTTGCTCTTAAGTGTAAAAAATACCCGCTGCAAATTCGGGTGCAGCGGGTTTCGGCAAATGTAGGGTGGGCTACCGAACGGAGATGTAAACTGGCTTTTTAGTACAAAATGATTACTGGCCGTATTTTGTGATTAATTTATCAAGATAAGGGATGACGTCTTTATCGCCCCAATCGAGATATCCGCGTACGAAACCAACAAGATTACCTTTAGCATCAAAAAAATACGTCGCAGGAACGACGTTTGCAGGAATGATCTGTTCTATGTTTTGTGTTGGATCGAACCAAGTTTGGTAGTCGCTAAAATTATGTTGAGTGAGGAAAGGTCGCACATCCTTAGGTTCCTCATCAATGGAGATTGGGACTATGGCGATATTTTTCCCTTGATATTCTTGTTTAAGATGTTGAAGCTCTGGGATTTCACGCAGGCAGGGGGCGCACCAAGTTGCCCAAAGATTAACGAGAACCAGTTTACCTTGATGTTGTTTTAGGGTTTGAGTTTTTCCCGCTTCATCAATGAAAGGCACATCCGGTACGCCGCGTGCGTGCTGCATTTCAACGAAGCCTCTCATTATCCTAGGTTTAGGAATCGCTTCGCCAGTGTCGTAAAGCTTATTCTGTAATGAATGGGCTTGGACTGCGTTGTTTAACAGGACAAAACTGCATAGCAGAATGAGTCGCATAGAGCATAGTTTCATGGTGAATCCTTAATTTGAGATAGGGAACTCAGTGCTCAGCGCTTAATGAGTCCAAGGCAAATACCTACACCGAGTAATAGCAAGAGTAGCGGGCCAAACCAAAGTGCGACCGTAGAGCCTTTCAGTTCGGGTTGATAACGAATTTTTTCACCATAGCGCTGTACCATAAAAAGAATGATTTCATCTTGGCTATCTCCTTGTTCCAACATGGAAAAAATTTGAGCTTTAAGCTCATGTGCGATAGGGGCTTGTGATTCAAACAAGCTTAGATTTGTTGCCATAGGACAGCGAAGCAGTTTACTGATATCCATAGCTTGTTGTTGATGAGCAGTGTTAGAGACAGGTTGCTCTTGCACCATAGCGAGGAATGCAGTCCCGCCTAGAAACAGCGTGGTAAAAAGCAACCAGATAAAAGTACTGAGGTAAGGTGAGCGAAATAATGGATTCATTAGGCAAGCATTTCCCTTTGCAATGAATGGGATGAGTTAGGTAAGGCTGCTGGTTTCGGGTAATAACTCAGGCTGCGAGTAGGCCAAGCGGCGACAGTTCCACCTAACATCATTAGCAGTGCCCCAAGCCAGATCCAACTGGCAAGGGGTTTATAGCTGATGCGGATCAGGTATTCGTTATCACTAAGTTGCAATCCCATCGAGACATAAATATCCCGCCATAGGCCGTGATCAATACCGGCATGGGACATTTCCATGGCATTGCTTTTGAAGGTTTGTCGTTGTGGGGTGATATAGCCTAGTACCAGCTCATCTTGGGCTGCATCACGGATACTGATATTGGCTTGAATCGCAGTAAAACTCTTGGTCTCGATATTCTCGGTACTTTCATAAACTAAGACATAACCCGCTAACGGCTTACCTTGGCCTGGGCCTATTCTTAGCAGGGCTTCTTGTTCAAAGAAAGAGACGGCCGTCGCACCTATTATAGTTACAGCCACGCCTAAATGAGCGAGCAGCATGGCCATGAGACGTCGTTTAGGGAGAGGCTTAGCTGTATTTATATTTTCTTTAACAGGCTGTTTATTTTGGTGATTTTTATTTTTTAATCCTAATGCTGCTATCAATGTTAATAATAAGCAAACGAGTAACCAAAGCGCTGCTGCAGTGCCAAGTAATAGAAATAAATTGTTGCCAGTTGCTGCCTGTAAGCTTATCCACAGAGCTGCAGTTAAGATCAGTGTACCGGGTATGATCAAAGGCTTAACTTGAGCTTTGGATGCTTTTTGCCTACCAGCTAAAGGGGCGACACCCATCAAGAGTACGAGTAAGAAGGTCAGAGGTACAAAGATCGCATTAAAATAAGGGGCACCGACAGAAAGTGTACCTAAACCAAGTAATTCATAGAGCAAGGGATAGAAGGTACCGAGTAGAACGGAAAATGCCGCTACGACTAATATTACAATACCGAGTAGCAACAGCGTTTCTTTACTGAAAATGCTATGCCGAACTGAGTGTCTGAAGTTATTGGCTTTAAGTGCAAAGGTGAGCAGAGCTACGCTAACAAAAAGTATTAATAAACAGAGGATTGACATACCACGGGTAGGATCAGCGGCAAAGGCATGCACCGATTGCACTATGCCGGAACGTACCAAAAAACTGCCCAGCAAACTGAGTGAGAAAGCTAATAGGCACAGCAGCAATGTTGTGATTTGAAAGCCATTAGTGCGTTTCGTCAGAACAATGGAATGGACTAATGCTGTAGCGACAAGCCAAGGGATAAATGAGGCGTTTTCTACAGGGTCCCAAAACCACCATCCGCCCCAGCCCAGTTCGTTATAGGCCCACCAAGAACCAAAGGCATTGCCACCTGTAAGGAAAATCCACGCCAGTAACACCCAAGGGCGAAGGTAATCGAGGTGGCGAGCAGGTAATTTGCCCCCAATGAGTGATGCCAGTGCTGCGGCAAAGCAAACCGTTAGCCCGACATAACCTAAAAACAGCATTGGTGGATGCAGTATTAAGCCAATGTCCTGCAATATGGGGTTAAGGTCGCGTCCTTCGACTGGAATGTTTGGGAGTAAGCGGGCAAAGGGATTGGAGGTAAAGAGTAAAAACAAATTAAAGCCGAGGATCACTAAGGCCAAAATAGCGAGAACTCTGCCAAAGTAAGCCCTATCAGCCTGTAAATTGGCGAGCTTGGCGTTATGCGTCGCTTGACGCCAATTGATCACCGCACCCCACAGGGCAATGGCGAACACCCAAAATAACATTGAGCCTTCGTGGCTGCCCCACACCGCCGCGATTTTATAACCGAGGGCGAGCTGACTATTAGAATGATTGGCAACATAGGCGACTGAAAAGTTATCGGTAATAAAGCTAAAAATTAAGCTAAATAATGCTGCCAGTAAGGTAAAAAAGAGAGCGTAGAATAATTTATTGCCAAAGCTGATTAGGTAAAAGTTATTCCGGTAGCTACCGATTAAATGATGACTAGCCGACAATAATGCCAACACAGTACTCATGATCAGCAATATGTGCCCTAGCTCTGGAATCATATTTGTCATAGATATTTCCTGCATAGCATTGGTTGTCGAATTGCATTAATTCTGGAATTAATAATGGGTTAACTTTTTTAGCGGTTAATCGCTACTAACTTATTTATTTTTATTGTTGCCTGGCTAAATTGGATATTGAGTCTTTAACCATTTAACGATTGACTCGCAGGGTAGCTGAGTTTTTGTGGAAGGAATGTGATCTGTCTCGGCATTAAAATGGTCATTTATGACTTTGTTTATTTTTGAAAAATCAAAGCCATTTTTAGATTTTTTTAGAGTTCAAAAAACATCTTTTAGATCTAATTAACTACTGTTTTTAATTGTTTAAGATGTTGATTTGTTATGATTTAATTATTTTGGCTCCTCTTGATTTCTGAATTAGAATTTAATGTGCTCTAGCGCAGATTTTTTGTTTTTCCACTCCGTCATCATGCAGCCACTGGTCAATTGTTTATGTCGTTCAGTGAACAGTTAGGTTCAGTGGAGAATATAAAACTAATGATAAATTAGGAGTGAATGATGAAGCGATGGAAAATCAAAACAGCCTTAGGCGTGCTGTTTTGTTTAGGTTCTGCCGTAAGCGCTACCACAATCGCATCCGATGCTAAATCGGATGGTAAAGTGGTCCCTGGAGTGGGTAATAAACAGCAATCCCACTATACTCAAGATATTTTGGCTAATCCCAATTTAAATGACAATTTAATGGAGAAATCCCGTGGTGTTAAAACACTGCAGGATTATATTGTTCAAGAGCAAGAATTATTTGATTTTTTATTTGAAAATCACCCCGTTTTTAAATATGACGCGGAAGGTCGATTAAAGGGCACTTATAAAGTCAGTGACCGCGGTGAAGAATATTTACACGGTGGTGACAGTGTTGCTTACAGTAAACACAGTAAAGAAGTGAACTCAACTGATGGCACCGCTGTACGTTATAGTGCCTATAACGATGGTCAACGTCCAAAAGCACTGCAATATCGTTTAGGGGCAAAATCGATTTTAGATTTCCCTAACAAGTTTGTTGGCCCCGAAAAATGCGGTGAGTGTCATGGTCCGCAATACGAAAAATGGAGACGTTCACGTCACTCTAAGACGATTCGCTTCCCTGGCGAACATCCAGAAGTCGATAACGACCTGAAAAAAACCATGTATACAACCAAAGATACCTCGATTCTGCCATCGGGTATTACGCCAGACGCTATCTATGCAACTGTGGGGACGCCACGTACCAAATATGGTTTTATCGACGCCTATCTGGTGCGCGGTACTTACCACGTGAAAGACGGTCTGCTGAAAGATGGCACTGGTACTATGGTCGCCGGTGGTAACCAATTCTCCCGCGGTTGGGCTGAGTGGTTAACCCCTGAAATGGCTGCAAAAATTAACAAAGCTATCCCAAGTTTCCCGGTCAAAATGGAAGATTTTGGTACCAGCGGTTCACACCAATGGGGCATGAGCTCATACGGTGCTAAGTACGAGAAGGAATTCCTATTCCAACCAGCTAGCTCCTATTGCGAAATGTGCCACAGCTTTAAGTTTGACTTCCAAACTAAAGATGAATTCTTCGCTGCCTTAGGTAACCCAAAAGAGCTGCAAAAACACACGATTTCTAAAGGGATTACCTGTGAAGAGTGTCATGGCGCAGGCGGCCACTTAGACGGCGGTATTGGTGGCGGTATGCCATCTAACTGTGAACGTTGTCACCAACGCTTCAATTTTGTTGAAGAGCTAGCTGAAACGCCACAGGGTAAAGAGAAACTGGAATATGCCTTCAACGTGAAGATGAAATCTTCTTGCCCATCTTGCGGTACTGAAGGTTCGCAAATGTTTGCCTCTGCACACTATGACAAAGGCATGCGTTGTTCAACCTGTCACGATCCACACGAAGTGACTGATGGTGATTGGAAATCTGGTACTACCAAGCCAAAAATCATCAAAGAGTGTACTGACTGTCATACGGCTCAAGCCGAGATCGCCAAGAACACCAACACCCACAGCAACCAAACTTGCCAAAGCTGTCACATGCCAAACATGGGAAGCTGTGAAAACTTCACTGCGATCCAATTCCCAGATATGGCGGGCTTCGACAACGTGCGTAAGTCACATATGTGGAAGATTGACGTCGATCCTCTGCGTAAGACTCTTAACCCACCTGAAGGTAAGTCTCGCGATGCGACCACCAAAGGTTGGACTGTGGCGAAGGACGAAAACGGCTACAACTACCTCGACTTGATGTGGACCTGTGCCCGTACTTCGGCTTCTGACCACGACGTTACTGAAAACAAAGGTTGTCATAGCCAGTTCCAATCTGAACTTGAAGTGGGTCTGCACTTTGAAGACCAGATGGAAATCTATGGCGAAGTTCAAAAGTGGCAAAAACCAGTTAAAGAAACTTTTGCCCAAGTAGAACAAGCCCTTGCCCGTATCGACAAGCTGTTAGAAGTCACCAAGCTGTCGGTTGAAGACAAGACGCAAGTGTTGATGTTGACCGACAAAGCCCAAGATGTTGTTCGCCTGATTAAGGCTGACGGTTCATGGGGTGCGCACGGCCCAAGTTACTCACTGAAACGTCTTGATGCTGCCTTAACCTATGTGACTCAAGCCCAAGCTATTATCGATGGTAAAGGTCTGAGCGCACAGAAAATGTAGTTCGACTCGAGTCTAACTTGTCCCCGGCACACCCGTGCCGGGGAATATACGAGGCCAAATGATGAATAACGTGATCCGACAAAGCCTTATCGGCGGCTTAATGGCTCTGAGCTTAGGGGGCATTAGCCTACCCGCCATCGCAGGGGGAGGTTCTGATATCTCTGAAGCGCCCTATAACGAAATTCAGTTAAATCCTATTTCCATGCGGGAAGCTGAAACCTTAGTCGGCAAGCAAGAGGTTTATTTTTTCGACGTAAACACGCTGGAAATCTGGGCGGAAGGTTTTGTCCCCGGAGCGGTTTTTTTCAATGTTCAAAATTGGAGAGAGTTACTTCCAAAGAATAAAGATGCGGTGATGGTGTTCTATTGCGCTAATCGCCTTTGTACCGCTAGCAACATGGCCGCTCGGGAGACCATGAAGCTAGGTTACACCGGAGTTCGCCATATGGCAGACGGTATTTTCGGTTGGCGTATGTCCGGAAGAGCAACAGAAAAACCATAGTAATCAAATAAATATTTTAATCGGTTATGGGTAATGCCCATACGTTTTCGGCTAACGCACTAAGCCCAAGGGCTAAATAGAAGAGAATATAAAATGAAAACATCTATGCCAACGTCTTTTATCCCAAAAACCATCACAGTGGCGACCTGCGCCGCACTGTTTGTATCTATGGCGAGCTTTGCCGCCCCAAGCCTTAAAACCGATGCAGAAAAAGCGTCTTACAGTATCGGTGCATCCGTTGGTAACTACATTTCTGGCCAGGTTTATAACCAAGTAGAACTGGGCGCAGAAGTGAATGTGGACTTAGTTGTTCAAGGTTTTGTGGACGCGCTGAAAAAACAACAGCAATTAACCGATGAAGAAGTACTGACATACCTCAATCAACGCGCCGAAGAATTAAATCAAGTGAGAAAAGCCAATGCTGAAAAATTAGCTGCTAAAAATATCAAAGCGGGTGAAGCCTTTCTTGCTGAAAACAAAAAGAAGTCTGGCGTCAAAGTGACTGATTCTGGTCTGCAATATGAAGTGCTGGTTACGGGCGAAGGCAAAAAGCCTAATCCAGAAGATGTGGTGACCGTTGAATACGTCGGCAAGCTTATCGATGGCACTGAATTTGAAAACACCGTTGGCCGCAAAGACCCTACGCGTTTTGCCTTAATGACAGTGATCCCCGGTTGGGAAGAGGGCTTAAAACTGATGCCTATGGGCTCTAAATACCGCTTTGTCATCCCCGCAAACTTAGCCTATGGCAATGAATTTGTGGGTGAAATTCCACCGCAATCTACCTTGATCTTTGAAATCGAACTGAAAAATATCGAAAAGCCAAGTGAGAAAAAAGAAGCCCGCATGATGGGCATGATGCCTGCTCACTAAGAGCAAACATCGGGGACTGAGCGTTTAGTTTTGTTCGCTCAGTCATAAGCTTGGAGCGGCAAACAAAGAGGTTAGGTATGGCAAGTTTAGGGTTCACCATCGCACTCCTATTAAGCGGATTTGTTGCTTGGATTTTTTGGCAACACGCACGCTTAAACCAACTGCAAACCGTGGCGAGCTTGCCTCTAGCCTCCCATGGGTTGCCAGTGCTGTGCAGTGGTGTATTGCTTGTCATAACGCTAGCCATCTACAGCCAAACGGGGCGTTATCAGGATTGGGATAAGGGCATAGTCAATGAACATATTGACTACTTAGTCGCTGCCGACATCACCAAAGCCCTGCGTCTCGTGGATGAACAACCGCAAAACCCGTTGGCATTACAGGCGCTTGCCCAGGCTTACAGCGCGGGTGGTTTATATAGCGATGCGGTGCAGACTTTAGACAAGTTGCTTGCGCTAGTGGGTGAGGACGCCGAGGTGCTCGGCGCTAAGGCCAATGCCCTGTATTACCGCGATGCGCGCCAAATTACACCACAGACCCAAGCTGTGATAGCTCAAACCTTAGTCATTGCGCCCTTTGAGCCACAGACCCGAATGTTACAGGCCACCGATGCGTATCTGCATGGGCGTTACCAAGAGGCGATAGACCATTGGCAGGCATTACTGTCACAGCCAACGGCAGAGATTAATCATGAGGCCCTGTTAAACGCCATTGGCAAGGCCCAAAGCAAATTGAATGAAAGTGGATATTAATCAAGTCGCTAGCCATTTTCAGGCATGTAGGAACGATAACGATATAAATAAAAACGTCGGTATAAAACCGATAGATGGAGGATGTTGTGAGTGAAAATATAGAGAGACGGAGGTTCCTTAAAAGCGCTGGCATGTGCTCTTTGATGTTAACGCCTTTAGCCGGGTGTTCGGTCAAAGAAGATGCTGACAGCGCCCATAAGTCCCATTACGTCATGGTCTTTGACCAAAATAAATGTGTCGGTTGTGGTGATTGTAAAACCGCCTGTAACCAAGCAAACAACTTACCCGCGGGTGTTTCTCGGGTGATCCTTGAGCAGCAAAGTGGTCGTGTTGAAGGTCAAGCCTGCCCTCACTGTGGCAAGATGAGTTGCGACTGTGAGCGTAAGTTTGTGCGGGTTTCCTGTCAGCAGTGTAAAAACGCCCCCTGTGTCACTGTTTGCCCAACGGGCGCCGCGCACCGCGACGCCAAAACCGGCATTGTGACTATGGATGCAAGTAAATGCGCGGGCTGCAAATATTGTATTGGCGCATGTCCTTACAATGCACGTTACATCAACAAAGAGACGGATGTGGCGGATAACTGTGACTTCTGTTTGCATAGCAAGCTGTCTAAGGGCGAGCTACCCGCCTGCGTACAGAGCTGTAAGTACGACGCGCTGATCTTTGGTGATGCCAATGATCCTCAGTCCTATGTGAGTAAGTTATTGGCGGTAAAAGACTCAGTGCGGATTAAGCCGCAGTTTGGTACTGAGCCGAGCTTACGTTACATACCAATCGTCAAACTGGGAGTGTAAATATGGATACCAGTATGGAATTTACCCTCGGCTTATCCCAAGGCGTTGCTTGGCCTTGGCCGATTGCAGTGTATTTATTTTTCGCGGGGATTTCGGGCGGGGCGTTAACCATTGCGCTGGCGCTGCGTTTTTACCTAGGCCAGGTTGAAAACACCGCCTTCTTAAAAGCCGCGACCTTGCTGTCCTTTGTCACCATTAGCTTAGGGATGTTATGTCTGGTACTCGACTTGACTAACCCCTTATTCTTTTGGCGAATTTTGGTGTTCTATAACTTAAATTCTGTGATGTCGATTGGTGTTATTGCGCTGTCGGTGTATATCCCGTTAGTGGCAGTGGTAGCGCTTTTAGCCCTCGAAAAAGAGCTGATGGTCATCCCACAATTGAAGTTTTTAGCGCCAATTATTGCCAAGTTAAAAGGCTTTAGACGCCCAATGGAAGCGCTCGTTTTAATACTGGCGTTATCAGTATGTGCTTACACAGGCTTCTTGATTTCTGCGCTGATCCGCTTCCCACTGATCAACACCTCGGTACTCCCAGCACTGTTTATTGCCTCGGGTTTATCCGCGGGTGGCGCCTCGGCCAAAATGCTGGCGGTGTGGTTATTTAAAGAACCCCTGCACAGCGGCGAAATGAAGATCCTACACGGCGCCGAGTGGCCGATTATGTTCGCCGAAGCCATGTTTATTTTCATGATCGCGACAGCACTATTAACGGGTAATGCCGGTGGTCAATTTGCTTTTGCCGCTTTCCATGAAGGTGTGTGGGCGAGCGTATTCTGGATTGGTGTTGTGGGTATCGGCTTTGGTGCGCCACTGCTACTGAACTTTGCGACGGGTAAACATTTTAGCCATTCGGCCAAAGCGTTTTATATGTCGGGAATGTCTGCGGTGGTGGGCATGATGTGTCTACGACTCTTCATCCTGTTAGCGGGTCAAAACTACGCGATTTAACTATGTACTAAGGCCTCGGCCTTTGATGAACCATTTTTTATCAACCCTCGTCGCAAGAGGTCTGTCCCTGCAAGGTGCCTTGGCGAGGCGTTGATATTTTTCAAAGGATTAACAGCATGAAAAAGTTCTTTGGGTTGTTACTACTCGCTCCTTTGTTATTAGGCTGCAATAAGAGTGAAGCGACCGATCACCAACATAAAGCCGAGATGATCCACGAGCACGATCGTTGCCATCTGTGCGGTATGGTGATCACTAAATATCCTGGACCAAAGGGGCAAGTACATCTTAAGGCCGAGAAGATGGTACCTAAGTTTTGCTCTAGCCGCGATATGTTTAACTTTGCCTTACAGCCTGAAAATAAAAGACAAATTGCTTACATGATGGTGCATGACGCCGCGATAACCGATTGGGAACAGCCTGATGATGGCGCCTTTATCGATGCCGCCAGCGCATTTTATGTTTACGGCACCAGTAAAAAGGCCGTGATGGGGCCAGCAGTCGCACCTTTTAGCACTAAAGCCGCCGCCGAAGCCTTTGCAAAGGAATACGGTGGACGCGTATTAACCTTTAACGATATCACCCTCGAATTGCTCGCTGGCGATAAGTAGGCGATTGCTCATGCTGCGTTTATTGCTTATCTGTTGGCTCTGCACCTTATCCTTTATCGGGGTAGCGCAGGAGCTAAGGGTTAAAGATACCGTCTCTTTAACCCAAGCATTAGCGCAGGCGCAGGATGGTGACACGCTCGTACTTGATACCGCCGTGTTTGAAGGCAATTTTAATGTTACCCGTTCCATTCATATCAAGGGCGAAGCGGGCGCGGCCCTCGATGCCCTGCGCCAAGGTAGCGCCCTCACCATTACTGCACCCAAGGTGATTGTTGAAGGGCTTAATATCCGCCATTGGGGACGGGATCTTTATTACCATGATGCGGGGATCCTGCTATTACCGGGGGCAGACGAGGTGCTTATCAAGGGCAATCGTCTTGTCGGGGATGGCTTTGGGATTTATGGCGAGCAACTTGCTGCGCCGCGCATCATTGAAAACAATATCAGCGGCAATGGCGCCATTTATGTGTTGGATCGGGGTGACGGTGTCTTTCTCAAGCATGTGAGTGCGCCCCAAGTGCAAGATAACCATTTTATTTTTGTCCGCGATGGCGTGTATCTCGAGTCGGTGACGGACAGCCAAATTCACCATAATCAATTCGCTAAGTTGCAATACGCCATCCATTACATGTACACCCGAGGCGATGAAGCCGCGCACAATCAAGCTATCAACGTCGATGGCGGTTATGCCCTGATGAGCTCAAAGCAAATCTACCTGCACCATAATCACGTTAGCCAAGCGCGGGACTTTGGTATTCTGCTCAATATCACCAACGAGTCCCATATTCAGGCCAATACCGCCACAGACGTTAAGCATCCCCAAGGTTCGGTGGAGCTGGGTAACGAAGGCAAAGGCATTTTTATTTACGCTGCTCAAAATAACCGTATTCAAGATAACGAGTTTAGTCATAGCGATACTGGGATCAGTATGGCCATGGGCGGAGAGGAAAACCGTCTTTGGCATAATCGAATCATTGCGAATCAAAACCAAGTGAAATATGTCGGCGACACACAGTTAGAGTGGAGTTATCAAGGACAAGGCAATTATTGGTCAGAATACCAAGGCTGGGATCTGGATCTAGATGGGATAGGTGATTTGGCCCATAGGCCCAATGACAGCTTAGACAAACTATTTTGGCTTTATCCTGAGGCAAAACTGTTAATGGAAAGTCCAGTTGTTTTACTGCTGCGTTGGGTTGAACGCCAATTTCAGCCCCGAATGACGACGGGAATTAGCGATAGTTTTCCCTTAATGCAATCGGTCTCGCCCGCACTTATTGATGGAGGTACGCAATGAATCAGACTTTCACATTCTCGACGAATAAGCCTGTGGCCAGTGCTGATATTGCCGTTAAAGCGATAAATGTCAGTAAATTTTATAACAACTTTAAGGCATTGGAAGACGTGAATTTTGAGGTTCTAAAGGGCCAAGTTGTTGCTCTCCTTGGTCATAATGGAGCAGGTAAGTCTACGTTACTTAAGCTTATTTTAGGATTGCTAACTCCTACACGTGGCCAGATCCAAGTTCAAGGGCACAATGTGGGATCTATGAATGTCAGGTTGAGTTTATCTTTAGGTTATTTACCTGAAAATGTGAGCTTTTATGACAACATGACCGCTCTCGAATTACTCGGCTATTTCGCTAAACTTAAAGGCGTCGCTCTTGCAAAAGTACATGAATTACTTGCCGAATTTGGTTTAGAAGCCGCTAAAGATAAACGTCTGAGTACATTTTCCAAGGGAATGCGGCAGCGCCTTGGGCTCGCTCAGGCAATATTGGCTGATCCTCAGATATTGTTACTTGATGAGCCGACTGTCGGTCTAGATCCCTTAGCATCGGCTTTTCTGTATCAAAAAATAGCCCAACTTAAGGCGAAAGGCTGCGCAATTATCATCAGTACCCATGAGTTAGGATTAGTTCAAGACCAAATGGATCGGGCTTTGATTTTAGGCCGAGGACGAATGTTAGCTTCGGGAACTTTAACCGCCCTTAGATCAGCAACTCGGTTGCCAAACCAGTTTTTTTTGCATTCCTTGTCTCACACTCAAAGGCTAGAGGTGCTCGCAGATCCTATTTTAGCCAGCTGTGTTGAGATGAGTTCGCCGCAGGGATTAAAACTGACTGTACCGCAGGGGCAAAAGTCAGGCGTTTTACATCATCTATTGCAAAAAGTGCCGGCAGGGGATTTTTCTGTTGAGCCTCCGAGTTTGCAGTCTGTGTTTCATCACTATATGGAAACCGTTTGTCATTCTCTGCCCCAGGTTGTATCTGCAGATACCACTCAAGTAACAGATATGGCTCAAGGCGTTAAGTGGGAGGCCGCCGTATGAGTCAATCAGAGGTTTTGCAGTGTGGTCATTTAAGTGCTCTAAATATAGTGAGTACCATAGCTGCCAAGGAGTTTAAGGACAATTTGCGCAATCGATGGCTATGGATGATGGCGGGTGTATTGTTGCTGCTCTCCCTTAGTGTGAGTTTTATGGGGAGCGTAATATCGGGCAGCTTAGTAGTATTTGAGCCTGCGCAGATCCTTTCTGGTCTTGTGACTTTATCGGTATTTATGCTGCCATTAGGCGCGATTTTGTTGAGCTATGACAGCTTTGTCGGTGAGAAAGAATCTGGCACCTTATTGTTATTACTGACCTATCCATTGGAGCGTTGGCATCTTGTCTGCGGCAAGTTTTTGGGCCATGCGTGCGTAATGACTATCGCCTGTATCTTAGGTTTTGGTGTGACAGGATTATTACTGCTACTCGTTGGCGATGCTCAGGCTCAACTCGCGATAATTATCGGATTTACCCATTTGATAATAAGCAGTATTTTGTTGTCATTAGTGTTTGTTCTATTGGGCTATTGGGTTAGCCTGTGTGTGCGAGAAAAAGCCAAGGCACTGGGAACGTTACTTATTTTATGGTTTGTGCTTGTGCTGGTTTATGACCTTATTTTGCTCAGTGTTTTGGTTGGAATGAGTGAAATGCTTAATCGCAATCTATTTAATCTACTCATTTTACTGAATCCTACTGACTTGTTCCGTGCCTTAAATTTGCTTGCCGCACCTTCGGATACACTAGCAGCTAAAAGTAGCCTTTCCTTAATCGCGCAAACGGGATTGGGATTACCCATGATGTATGGTTTGTTAGGCGGCTGGATTATTGTTCTATTATTGGGGTGCTCTTGGGTCTTCAAACGTCAAGAAATTTAGTTTAGCAAATCCTGTATTAGCCTAATTTTGTGCTTATTAAACAATAACTAAACTGAGCATGCAGTCACAGTATTTTATGTTGTTAAAAAGTAAAATAAACCATCTTAGATAGGTGGCTGCAAGTCACAGTGCTTTTGGGAAAACATGGTCCCAATCTGCCTGCCCGCCGTTAGCGCAATCATACCTTATCTGCTTTTGCTGAGTTTTCGGGCGTTTAACATGCATAAAATCACTTCATATTTATTTTTAGATGAACAGGCTAAAAAACTAGTCGATCAAGTGCATGGCACATCCATAGACCTGACTTTTTCTGAAGCGGCTATATTGGTACGCTTGTTATCTTCCCCCAACGCCATATTGACGAAAGAAGCCTTGTTGCAGGTGGGTTGGCCAGATCGCGTCGTGGCACCGACTTCACTAACACAGTGCATCAGCACCCTAAGAAAAAAACTCGAGCCTTATACTGAAGTACAGCTCAAAACCGTGGCGCGCCGCGGTTATCAATTGCATATCGCTGAGCAATCCCATGTAAAGATGTTGGCTATAAACGATGCAGATGCAATCCGTGATGCTTTAGTTGGGGTATCGGCTTGGACCAAATTTGCAGGTATTGCTTTCTTGGGCCTGATCTTGGCGATCTTCTGGTATATGAGTGATCACCATGCGGTGGTTAAACAAGTGGCTAAGTGGCATGCAGATAAATACATCAGCCTCAATATCGGTGGGACTCTGGGAACGGCGCAAACTTTCTATATTGGCGATGAGGAGCATTTACATCCCTCTTGGTGGCAAAAACATTTGGCGCCAGAGGGAAATCATATCAGCAGTATTAAGCATTTCAGTGCTTTTGCAGCCACGGATGGTAAAAACTATTCCATGGCAATTTGTCCAGAGCTAGACGCAGAGGCTTGTAATGGTCGCGGTATGATTAATATCACCGCAATAGATGCGAAACCTGCAGGCTTAAATATGACGGAATTTATTCCGCTGAGTCAAAAGATGGAGCAGCGGATTCGTTATAACCGCATTGTTCTCCCAGCGGATGACAAGGGTAAGGGGGAGTTAGTTGAGCATAATTACCATGCGGATATCTATTTTCCTGTCGCGGGTGAACTCTTAGTTCGGAACGATCTCAGCATGTCTCTGGTGTATGAAGGGGAGAATCGGGGAAATTTCTATTCAACCTCTTGTATAACAGATCAAGATTGCTTAACGACACCGATTAAGTACACGATCCGCGGTGAGTTTGAACAGTACCAAACTGAGATTAATGATCTTAAAGTCGATGTTTTCTACGTTAAAGTGTTACAAAAAGAGCTGACAAAACCGGATGAAGTGAGCAATTCTGCCATGCAGTTTTATCGTGAAATTCGTAAGCATGATATCCGCGATGAAGAATTATTCTATTATCGTGTTTATCAAAATGAGCATACGGCGGTATGGATTATTCCTCAAATGGGACAAGTGCTTGCATGGACTCAGTACAATCAGCTCAAGTTATAGTAACCTTAAACCACACTTGATTAAGCCGACATAAAGTCGGCTTTTTTGTGTCTGCAATGAGGGAGTTTTTGATGGCATTAAGTGATTGGTTGAGACGCTGCGGCTCAAAATGTGTGCATTAACTTTTTATCATAAAAAGTGGCTTTGTTTTACTTCTTCATTCAGTGCCAGTTACACTGCAAAACTTAATCATCACAAGATAAATACAATAATAAAAGAAAGAGGAGTCATTCATGTCGGACCGTCTTATTCCCGTGCTGTTACTGTCAACTTCAGTACTGGCTGGGCTCACTGCTTGCAGTGATAACACCACAGAAAACACCGTAAAAACCAGTGAAAACGCGCCAAAAAGTCAAGACGTTGCGGCTCAAATGCCGATTGGCATTAATGTCGCGGCTATGACGCCAACGGTAAAACCAGGGGATGATTTTTATACCTACGCCAATGGCGAATGGATGAAAACGACGATGATCCCAGCCGATCGCTCTAGCACTGGCGCTTTCCTCGTTGCCTTTGAAGCAACCGAAAAGCATAAAACCAGTTTGATTGCCGAACTGGTGAAAGCGCAACATGCGGCGGGGAGCGACGAATCGCGTATCGCCGATTTCTACAAGGCTTACACAGATACCGCCGCTATTGATGCCGCAGGAATGAAGCCTGCCGAGGCGGATATTGCCCGTTATGAGGCCATTGCGAGCAAGCAGGATTTATCTGCGGCGTTAGGCGGAAATCTGCGCGCCGATGTCGACCCTCTCAACGCGACCGATTTTTATACCGAAAACCTATTTGGGATCTTCGTCACCCAAGGTTTAGCCACGCCGGGCGAAGTCTTACCTTACTTTTTACAGGGCGGTTTAGGCTTACCTGAGCGTGAATATTACCTGTCTGCCGATCCTAAAATGGTCGACATTCGCACCGCTTACCGCGCTTACATTGAAACCTTGCTCAAAGATGCGGGTGTGAGCGATGTCGCTGTCCGTGCAGAGCGTATTTTTACCCTTGAAAACAAGATTGCCGCAGCCCACGCCAGCCGTGAAGATAGCGAAGATTTCGCTAAGTCTTCGGGCGTGTGGAGCCGTGCTGACTTTGATGCTAAAGCACCGGGTATCGACTGGACTGCTTTCCTCGCGGCGGCGCAACTGGTCAATCAGCCCAAATTTGCAGCCTACCATGCGACGGCAATTACAGGACTTTCTGCGCTTGTGGCCTCTGAGCCTTTAGAAGCATGGAAAGATTGGCTCGTGTTTCACCATATCAACAGCCATGCTGATGTGTTGCCATCGGCTATCGACAACGCTTCGTTTGCTTTTAATGGCACTAAGCTTTCTGGCACGCCAGAGCAGCGCAGCCGTGATAAACGTGCCTTAGCGGCACTCGACCAATATTTAGGTGATGCCGTAGGCCATGCCTATGCCGAGCAATATTTCCCTGCTTCGGCCAAAGCAGAAGTCAGCGCTATGGTGGATAACATAGTGGCCGCCTTCGGTCAGCGAGTGGAAAAACTCGATTGGATGGACCCTTCCACTAAGAAAGAAGCCCTAGCAAAAGTGGCGACTATGGCGGTGGGCGTGGGTTATCCCGACAAATGGCGCAATTACGACAGCTATGCTGTAACGGCGACTAATGCCTACGCGAATGCCATCAATGGTGAAAAAGTAGAGTACAGCCATCAACTCGCCAAGATTGGCAAACCAATGGATAAAGGCGAGTGGTGGATGACGCCGCAAGTGGTGAATGCGGTGAACCTGCCCGTGCAAAATGCGCTTAACTTCCCTGCGGGTATTTTACAGCCACCATTCTTCGATGCTAAGGCCGATGCCGCCTATAACTATGGTGCGATTGGCGCTGTGATTGGCCATGAAATCAGCCATAGCTTTGATAACAATGGTGCGGCATTCGACTCGACAGGCGCTATGCGTAACTGGTGGACGCCAGCTGACTTTGCCCAGTTTGCTAAGCAAGGCGATGCCTTAGCTCAGCAGTTTGATACCTATGCACCATTCCCAGATTTACACCTGAATGGCAAGCTGACCTTAGGTGAAAACATTGCCGACGTGGCGGGTTTAGCCGCGGCACTCGATGCGTACCATGCCTCGCTTAACGGTAAAGAAGCCCCTGTGATTGAAGGCTTTACGGGCGATCAACGCTTCTTTATCGGCTTTGCGCAAACTTGGGCCACTAAGATGCGTGATGAAGCGCTGCGGGCTCGCGTCGCCACCGATGGCCATGCACCCGGCATGTACCGCGCGCTGACAGTGCGTAACTTAGACGCTTGGTACACAGCGTTCGATGTTAAACCCGGCGACAAGCTGTATTTAGCGCCAGAGGATCGCGTTAAGATCTGGTAAGTTTACTGGGTTGATTTGAAAGCAAGGGGAACGCTAGCGTTCCCCTTTTTATTAACGATTTTGCAGGCGGTTGTAATCCAGCCAACCGCTTTCTATCGGGTGATTGTCGAAAAATATCTGATTGAGTTTGTCACTAAAGGCCCAAAAGGTGGGATCGCTACGGCGTACACCCGCAATATCGAGCAGTGCCTCATAGTCTTTCTCGGTTTGCATTTGCTCTACCGCCGCCACGATTTTAGGCAAGTCCTGTTCTTTCACCAGCCAGAAGGCCTCTGGGTAACTGCCCAATAAACCATGCACTAAGGTGACATCATCCTTTGCGGGTTCGCGGTTGCTGGCCTCATTAAACAGGCTCGAAATATTCCGATGGGCACTATTGCGAACTAAGGTAAAGACCTCAGCTTTACCCGCTTTTTCGGGCTCGAACATGATCATGGTTAGTTCAGGCAACAGGGTCGCTTGGGTGCCTTTTAATCGACCTAATGCCTGCAACAGCGCCTTGCTGTTAGCTTGCAAGTGACTGTTTTCTATTTGATATCGAGTCGGCTGAACCTTAGCGACCTTCTGCCCAAGTTTTTGATACAGTTCGCCCTTGAGGTCATCGCTATAGTAAAGTACGCCCGTTGGCTGATTAAAGGTGTTGATATCCCCCGCGATAAACGCCGTGAGCTGAGTGCCAGCCCCTTGATACCAATCACCAAACTGTTTGCGCCTTTCCTCCTGCGGTAACAAAGTTAGGAAATTTGATTCCCCTTCCATACGTAAAAAATCCATGTATAAGCGAGTTAAAAGCTGGTGGCCGTAGTTACCATACACATCGAAACCTGCGACTAGCAAATAGTGAATACGCTCCAGTAAGGCATAATCGATAATCCAAGCGGTTTTGGGCGGCTCGCCAACTAAACCTTTGACTACAGTGGCATTATCAAAGTGGCGAAACACTGTCAGGCTAGCATTATCATTGTTGTCGTCGCCATCCCAGAGCCCGTCTATGGTGAGGTGTTGGCCGTTTTTAAACTTCTCATTCAAGAACTGATTACGCGCCCGCATGTACTTGCCTTGCTTGGCGGCATATTTCACCCAAGTTACGGCGAGTGTAGTGCTTTCTTCCTCCGCAGGCATACGTAGGTTTTCAATCTGGGAATGGTAGAAGGTCCTAAAATCCGTGTCGTCCATATAATCTGGGGTAACAAAGTACACCCAGAATCTGTCGTTAATCACATTGAGCGCCACCTGACCACGGCACACTGGGCCTTTAATAAAGCCCATAATGGTGTCTTGGGCGCGGGTCAGCATAAAGCGATAGCGCGCACCGGCAGGAATTTGAATAAAGGCTTCGAAGGGATTGGCCGCAATGCTCGGCTGGTAGCTCGGCAGCTGAGTCACTGAGTAATCTGCATCGATAAACCATTGCTGCCAGTCGTGCAGCAAGCCGGTATTCAAGGCGTAGGGGATATGAGTTTTATCGACTATGGTCGCCCGATAAGGTCGAAAACGGTAATAGACACGTTCCACCTTAGGATCGTCGAAGGGACGACGGGAGGCGATAATATCCAGTGCTTGCCCCGGCGGCGTCCTCGAACGCACTAACTCGAAAAACAGAGGCTGGGCGTTCGGCTGATTTAAAGATTCAAAATATAAGTGGAAGGCAAACAAATGCTCGTAGATGTAGCGTGCGCTTAATTGGCTTTTTAAGCTGTCGCCGTTTAAGAATTGCTCCCAATGAGTGATTTCCGTTATAAATTCAGGGGCTAGCGATGGCGCGAACGGCAATGGCGCACCTTGTTCGAGCCAATGCATCAACACTTGATGTTCATTCGCATTCAACGCTGGTAAGCCATAGGGCATACCGGCAAACGGTTGGCTTTGCTCGTATTTGTCCATTTCCTCTAGGCTAGCGCATTGCTGAACTCTGTCGAGACTGAAATCAAAACGCTTATCTAAAATCTTGTCTTCGGGCAGGGGATGCATTTGCTTAAGCGTGAGCATTCTGGCCAATACTGAGGCTTGGGTATTGGCTTCTGGGGTTTGATTGCGCTCGTTCAACATGGGATAAAACCCACGTTGACGCCAAGTTTCTGGGGTAAAGGCATCGACAAATAAGCGATTAGGTGTGGCGGCAACTAAGCGTGTGCCTTGGTAAACTTTTTCCTTACTCGCCCCGCGTTCTATGCCTTCGCTTGAGGTCATTTTGAGCTGGCAGGGAGCATCGTAGCAGGCATGGCACACCACACAGCGGCTATTAAGGATTGGCTCAACTTCTTTGTGCACAAATTCGGCCTGTTGAACAAATTGGTCGTTAAGCAGTGCATTCTCTACGCGTTTTTGCGGTGAGCTAGTGCCAAACAGAGCATTGAAATCGATTTGCGCCACACTGGCACAACCTGTTGCTAACAGCACTGTGGCCAATAACAGCCTCTTCCATACTCTTTTTATCGCGTCCATTCACCACTCCTTTATTTGCCACCCAGCAGAGTTAGCAATTTAGCCCACTGATCTGCATCACTTTAACAGAAGAGTATATTGGATTTGAAATTTGCAGCCTGATTTTATCCTAGGACGTGCCTAACTTATGCCGCCGAGTTTTGCTGTCGGCCACAGAACTTAGGTAAGATAGCGACCATAAAAGTGCCTGTGCTAGCAGTGTTAATCGCTCAAGTCATGGTTGTGGTAATACCCATTTGGCAATCACAATGTGGCAATAACAAAAGGATCAAGTATGACCGCTGATAACCGCTATTTTTACGAACCGAGCAAAGGCCATGGCCTTGCACACGATCCTTTAAATGCAATTGTGGGGCCTCGACCGATCGGCTGGATTTCATCACGCAATGCCGAGGGGCAACGCAATCTCGCCCCTTACAGCTTTTTCAATTGTTTCAACTACAAACCGCCCATCATCGGCTTTGCCAGCACGGGCTGGAAAGACAGTGTGGCCAATATTGTCGAAACCGGCGAATTTGTGTGGAACCTCACCACACGCGGCTTAGCCGAGCAGATGAATCAAACCTCCGCCATGCTGCCACGCGGTCAAGATGAGTTTAGCTTTGCCGGACTCACGGCTAAAGCAGGCACCATTGTTAAGGCCGATTTAGTGGCTGAAAGCCCAGTGAATTTTGAATGTAAGTTGTCCCAATGTATTCAACTCACCGCCGCCAATGGCGACAAGATTGATACTTGGTTGGTGTTAGGTGAAGTGGTGGCCGTGCATATTGCTAAGCATTTACTCAATGCCGAGGGGATTTATCAAACCGCCCTCGCCGAACCCGTATTACGTGCCGGCGGCCCATCGGCCTATTATGGGATCACCGAAGCGTTACGTTTCGATCTACATAGACCACAAGTGTAAGGGGTTGCTCATTCGCCGCAGGGCTGTGGGTGTTCAAACTTCGTTTGAGTTTTGGGCATTAGTTTAACTTTTAACTTTTAACTTTTTAAATCAAAATCTAAATCTAAGTCGTGGGGCTTCACATCTGATTTTTAACAAAGTGTCTTGCATAGGTAAGTTAACATTGTGATTCCGTCTGACGGGTATTAAAGTCAAGTGCACAACGCGCTTATAAAATAGTAGAGCACATTTGAATATTCAACGAGTTAAAGCATTTGTATTGACGACTCAACTAGGCTCAGTTTCAGCCGCCGCTCGCGCTCTGGGAAAACGTCAGCCGCAAGTGAGTCAGTGGATTGCCGATCTAGAAGTCGACATCGGTGTGGATTTATTTGAGCGTAGTGCAAATCAAGTGGCACTCACTGCGGGAGGTGAGCATTTACTACCTAAGGCTATTTTAGCCTTGGCCCAATGGGAACAATTTACTCAATCGGCGACCCATTATGCTGAGCTTGGTAAAGGTCGGTTAGTGTTGGGGGTTGAAAATTATATTCCTTTAGAAGTCTTACGTTCGACGATTCAGCGCTATTTAATGCAGTTTCCAACGCTGGATTTTGTCTTAAAAGTGGATACTTTCGATGCTTTACACAGCGCTTTTTTATCCAATGATATCGACCTTTTACTGTTACATGAAACGGTTGAATTACATCAATCTCAATCGGGTTACTGCCGCCTTGGCGAATATCAAGAGGTAATGTTGATATCTGGACAGCATGCATTAGCTTCACAGCAGGTAATCGACCCCGCACAATTAGCGCCCTATCGTGAATATATTTGGGCAGGAGGGCAGACTGAAAGTGATGATCTCGAAGTCGGATTTAGTGGCCATTATTGCCAAATCCCCGATCTTGCTTTGTTAAAGTCCTTACTTGCCGAAGGGGATGGATATAGTTTTTTGCCGTTATCTTTAGCGCAGACAGAAATCGACAGTGGAAGATTAAAAGTTGTCCAATTGAGTAGTGAATTTGCGCCTATGAAGCGGCGGCTCGAAATGCGCTGGCATCATGGGTTTGAGGCCAGCACCTTAGGGTCTTCTTTGCTGACGTTAATAAAAGAGCAACTCAGCAAATAATTAGATTGATACGGGATTGCTATTGATCATTGAGATCGAACACTAGCTCCCCCTCTAACCACGTCATTAAAATTTGAGTGTCAGCAATTTGTTTTGCTGTAGCTTGGGTAATGTCTCGCTCTAATACAACAAAATCGGCAGATTTCCCTAGCACGATAGAACCAGTAATGTCACTTATGCCCAAGGCGTTAGCGGGATTTATTGTATAGGCTGCAATAGCACTGTGAATATCGGTGATGCCTGCATTTTGCAGATAGACTGCGTTAGCAATACCAACGAGTGGATTGATATCATTCACATTCCAGTCACTACTTAAAGTTACATTCGCGCCAGTCTTGAAAATAGGGTTAATAGGTAATAAAGCATGAGCTCGTTGCTTACCGATAAAAGGGATCGCCCACTCATGATCTTGCGCAGCAATGTAATCGCTACCCAATTGGAAATCGGCATCGACTTTTAGTGAGGCAAAGCGTTTGATATCTTGGGGAGATACCATTTCTAAATGCGTCATGGCATAAGGGCGAGTAGCTCCCTGAGATCGTAAAGTTTCAATAGCATCTAAGGTGTTGCGTACCCCTGCATCACCTATGGCATGAATATGTGCCCCGTATCCAATTTTGTTGAGTTCAGTAAGCCACCACGCCATTTTACTGGCAGGAACATACTCGAGTCCCCTAGGAAGTTCGGGGGTGTAGCTCCAATCATAGGGGGCTAATGTACTGGCAGTACCGTTTATGATGATGCCATCACTGTAGATTTTGACCTGATTGATGAGCAGCAGACGTTGTTTATCATCAGAATGAATTTTTTTAAAGAAATCAAGCTGTGCTTGGGGTTCATCGGCAGGATAAATCCAAGGGCGTAGACTGACTCTGGCGGTTAATTCATCATGACTTTCGACGGCTAGCCATGTTTCTAACCAGTCACGTTTCCAATAGAGTCGTCCATCACCGATAGTCGTTATCCCGTGCTCGGCAGCAGCTGCCAGACCATTTAATAAACCTTGATAATTGGCTTGTTGTAGATTGGGTTGTGATTTCCATGCTTGTTCCATCACAAGATCGCCAGCATTATCGAATAAAATACCGAGAAGTTTACCGCTCTCTTCATCTTTGAGGATCTTGCCGCCTTGCGGATCGGCTGTATGAGCGCTTATCTTAGCTTTGGCTAATGCAAGGGAGTTGACCCACATAGAATGGGATGTTTGCTCCATAATAACGACAGGATTATCGGGGAAGATTTTGTCTAATATTGCCAAAGGAGTGGGGCCATTCTCTTGCATTACTACACTGAGTTGATGGCCATAGCCGAGTAACCACTCTCCCGTTTCCAACTGATTTTTACAGGAGGTTAATGTGCGGATATAGCCGTTGAGATTAGTTTCATCATCCAGTAAACAGTCGCTACCTATTTCACTCGCGGCTTCAAACACATGATTATGGTTATCAATGAAACCAGGTAATAAGTAATGACCTTTTAAATCGATGACTTTGGTTTGATTGCTCACGTGATCCATGGCGTTAATGCTATTCCCAATGTAGACAATTTTGCCATCCTTAATGGCTAAACTAGTCGCTTGATCATGGCCATAGACGTGGGTATTGGTGAGTAAAGTATCTGCAAGTTCGTCGTTTGCACAGGCAGATAGGGTGAATAATCCCGTTAAGGCTAAGCATTTAACGAGTTTGTGTGGCGTCTTAGTCTGTTTCATTTGTACTTGAATCCCATGTTGCGTCAGCTATTGACTCATTATGGGATAATTCCACAATAGTGAAAGTTAGTGACTATCAAGAAAATGAGATACCCATGGGAAAAGACTGATAAGCCATATTTTTGTTGGTACATTGTGACTGGTTACTATGGTTTTTTGTGAAAAAGAAAGAGCGGACAGGCATACATTTTATGCTAAAGGTTACGCCAATTTCCCTGCGAAAGTAAAAAGATAGGACAGGAAAAAACTCTTTTGGGATAAACAGTCGACACCGAGATTACAGTAGTTCACCTTCCCCTGCGAAGTTGCTGAAGGGCGTTGAAGAAAATAGCGTGACGCAGACAGGACGTCTGCGTCGCTTTCGGGGGGAAGGGACGCCCCATCGGAAGCGTTAACTATTTTCGAATAAGCACGAAGCCAGTCACTAATGCATGTAACTTCGCTAGGGGCGTCTTGGAGAATCCAAGGGCGAAGGCCTACGGCCGCTTTGAGCGCGAGATAGGGATATCGAGCTGGCTATTTTTAACATGGACGTTTTTGATAGGACGAGCAGTCCTCCTTGGTCGGGTGTGGGTTGAAGACCCACGACTTTAATCTTTTGCTTAAGCAGCAAATAATCTTTGGATAAGCAAATTTACTGAGTGGATGTATCCACAAAAAGTGAAATACGGCGTGACGTATAAAACAAAACCCCAGTAAAAACTGGGGTTTATTATTTAAGCCTATGCTGGCAAAGGTTAGCCAGCCAAGCATACAAATTATCGCGTTATTTGATAAACGCGAACGCATCACCATAGAGATGCGCTTCCTCTACACCAATCTCGCGGAAGATTTCCCGTGCGGCACCTACCATATCGAAACGGCCGGCGATATAGATGTCGTAGCCATTTAGGCTGACAAAATCTTGTTTGATTTGCGCTAACAGATTGGCGGTTTTGCCTTGCCAATTTGCGGGAGCTTCTTCGATGACGGGGACGAAGTGTAACCAAGGGTGAGCGTCGTGCCACTCGCGGGCGATGGTTTCAAAATACATGGCATCTTGGGTGCGACAACCCCAATACAGGGTGGTTTTAACCTGTTGGCCAATGGCGATTTGGTGCTCGACGATACTTTTAATGTAAGAGAAACCAGTGCCGCCGGCGATTAAGAGGCGAGGGCGTTGGCTTTCGTGGCGCAGGTGGGCTTCGCCGCCTGGTGCTTCGATATCGATAGTGCTGCCATCAATGGCGCAGGCTTTCAGGCGCTCGACCACTTGCATTGGGTAGCTTTCACTTACAGCGGCGCCAATGTGTAATTCGATCAGCTCGGCGTTTGGCGCTGATGCGATAGAGAAGGGGCGTTTATCTTTTTCACCCATGACAACACATAAGTATTGCCCCGCTTGGAAATCGAAGGCGGTTTCAGGCCTTAACAATACTTGATATACGGCATCGTTAAATGGGTTAACTTTCTCTATCTTACAACGTATGGTTTTCATCAAACTTCCTTTGCACCTTTCTTCAACAGTATGTGTCTAGGTGTCGCTTTAGAGGCCTGTTATTGGCCTATTCTCTTGGCTTAAGCCGATACTTGAGTAATGGCTTAAGCTGAATTATAGGGTTGGGCTGTCGTCTATGCCTAACTCATCCCAGATTGAGTCGATCTTTTGTTTTACTTTTGGATCCATCACGATTGGCGTGCCCCATTCGCGGTTGGTTTCACCTTCCCACTTATTGGTAGCATCGAGTCCCATTTTTGAGCCTAAGCCCGCAACGGGTGAAGCAAAATCGAGGTAGTCGATAGGGGTGTTTTCGATCATCACAGTATCGCGTTTAGGGTCCATACGGGTGGTGATCGCCCAGATCACATCCTGCCAGTCACGGCAGTTCACATCTTCATCCACTATGACAATAAACTTAGTGTACATAAATTGGCGCAGGAAAGACCAAGCGCCCATCATCACTCGTTTGGCATGTCCCGGATATTGTTTGCGAATGGAGATCACTGCCATGCGGTACGAACAGCCCTCAGGTGGCAGATAAAAATCAACGATCTCAGGATATTGCTTACGCAAAATCGGCACAAACACTTCGTTTAATGCAACCCCCAGCATGGCGGGCTCATCCGGTGGACGGCCAGTGTAAGTGCTGTGGTAGATGGCATCTTTACGCTGAGTGATGTGGGTAACGGTAAATACTGGAAACTTATCGGTTTCGTTGTAGTAACCCGTGTGATCGCCGTAGGGGCCTTCTTCCGCCAGTTCCTCAGGATCGATATAGCCTTCGAGGATGATTTCACTGGTGGCGGGCACTTCTAAGTCGCAGCTTAATGCCTTACAGACTTCGGTACGTTCACCGCGCAGTAAACCGGCAAAAGCGTATTCGCTCATGGAATCGGGGACTGGGGTGACGGCACCTAGAATGGTCACAGGGTCGGCGCCGAGTGCGACCACAACCGGATAACGCTCACCGGGGAATTGTTGTTTAAAATCAGCAAAATCTAACGCGCCGCCACGGTGGGACAACCAGCGCATAATCAGCTTGTTTTTACCCAGTAATTGTTGGCGATAAATGCCTAAATTCTGACGACTCTTGCGCGGGCCTTTGGTGATGGTTAAGCCCCAGGTCACTAGTGGTGCGACATCGCCCGGCCAGCAATGCTGAATAGGCAATTGGGTTAAGTCGACCTCATCGCCGGTTTTGATGATTTGTTGGCAAGGCGGATTACGCACTGTCTTTGGCGGCATATTCAAGGCTTGCTTGAACATAGGGATCTTAGCGATCGCGTCTTTAAAACCCCGAGGTGGCTCGGGTTCTTTTAAAAAGGCTAACAGTTCGCCCACTTCGCGCAGGGCTAATGGGTCGTCTTTGCCGAGTGCCATGGCCACACGTTTTGGCGTACCGAACAGGTTTACCAACACGGGCATGTGATGATTTTTGGGATTTTCAAATAATAGCGCAGGGCCTTGAGCGCGTAATACGCGATCGGCGATCTCTGTCATTTCTAAATGAGGATCAACTGGGTAGCTAATGCGTTTGAGTTCGCCATTGGCTTCTAAGTGATCAATAAAGCTGCGTAAATCCTTAAAACTCATGTGGAAATAGCCTCTGCGGTGAAAATCCGTGTGGCGCGCACTATAGCATTTTTCTGTTTTAGGGTTAACCAATTCAGTGATCTTCAAGCTTAGGAAGCGTAAAATGGCTACCAGTAAGTCGCGATAGATCTCGCTTACGCCCTTTATTTCGAGGTTTATATGAATATTCCTGTATGGTTTGCTCAAGAAAAGTGTGTTCAAAGTCAATCACATGGCGCGCATAAGCGGTCGCTAAAGTGCTTGGTTTTATCGCTTGCCGTGGGGATCTCACTTTTGGGGGCGCTCAGTGTGCCGACTGTGGCGGTGGCCGGAAATAGAGGCTATTCGGATCAAGACGAACGTCATGGTCATCGTGATAGCCACAGTCGTGGCGACAGTCATTACAACAATCGTTATGACAATTATTACGACAACCGCCATGTGCGCAAAGATAATCGCCATTATCGTCCCTATTATCGACCTTATTACCCTTGGGGTTTAGGACTGGGTTTAGGGCTCGCTACGGGGTGGGGATCGGGTTGGAATGTCGGTTATGGTGTGAACACCCATTGGAACAATGATTGGGGTTGGAATACATCGCGTGACGCCTACGCTCGAAATTACTGGAACTCGCCCTATTCGGGCATAGGTTTGTCGATTCCTATGCGCTACGACGATGAACCTGTGGCCATTTCTGCACCTGTACGGGTAACAACCAGTATGCAGTATTCTGCGAGTGAAGGCCGTATGGTGTCGAGTATGCCTGTAAATATGGCCGGACAAACGACTGGGCAACTGGTGTCGCAAACTAGTAACGGCACAGGCAAAACAGCTGCGACTCCGCGTCCACGCGCACCGCACAGTGTGTCTCGCTTGCCGAGCAATGCTAGGGTTGTGCAGCAGGATGGTCGTACACTTTACGAGTGGCAAGGCACGCTTTACGCTTACGACTGGAACAGTCAAACCTATCAAGAACAGTTAGTCAGATAGATTTACATTACGTAAATGACTGAGAAATTGGAGCCCCTTAGTGGGCTCCAATTTATTTATCATCTTTTATTATTTAGTTATCAGCTAGTTGTCGTTTTATAGCATAGCGGAGAAAACGTTTGAAAACCGTTCAACATCAGGTTCAAAATCCATCTGCCCAAAATCAGCATAAGGGCGCCAGTACATTATGGGTGTTACTTGCTTTAGCACTCGGAACATTCGCTTTAGGCACTACAGAATTTGCTTCCATGACCTTAGTGCCTTATATCGCGAGCGATTTAGGGGTAGAGGTTGCACATGTGAGTTATGCCATTAGTGCCTATGCGCTGGGGGTTGTGGTCGGTTCGCCAATTATCATGGTGCTGGCCGTTAGGGTCAGACGGCGAACACTCTTGATTGCTTTAGCCGGGTTAATGGCGGTGGCCAATGGCTTAAGTGCGTTAGCGCCATCATTGAATTGGCTAATCTTTTTTCGTTTTCTCAGCGGCTTGCCCCACGGCGCTTATTTCGGCGTGGCTATGTTGCTCGCTGCCTCTTTAGTGCCACCAGAAATGAAGGCCCGCGCCGTATCGCGGGTAATTATTGGTCTTACGCTGGCGACGATTATCGGTGTGCCGTTTGCGACTTGGATGGGGCAAACTGTGGGCTGGCGCTCGGGTATTGGTATAGTGGCGATTCTGGCAACCATTACCGCGATAATGGTGTATTTTTTAGCACCTAATCAAGCCGTGCCTGCTGATGCGAGTCCCAAAAAAGAGCTACAAACCCTTAAAAATCGTGAGGTCTGGCTGACGCTCGGCATCGCGGCCATTGGCTTTGGCGGTATCTTCTGCGTGTATACCTATCTGGCCGAAACCTTAATCCAAGTGACACAAGTCGAGCCGTTTAAGATCCCAATCATGATGGCGGTATTTGGTATTGGCGCAACATTGGGCACGCTAGTGTGTGGCTGGGCGGCGGATAAGTCGGCCTTAGCAGCGGCATTTTGGTCGTTAGTGTTAAGCACTGTGGTGTTGGCTATTTACCCGAGTTTGACCGGACATTACTGGGCGCTGATGCCCGTGGTATTTTTTGTCGGTTGTGGGTTGGGGCTCGCCACTATTGTGCAAGCCAGATTGATGGATGTGGCGCCCGATGGACAGGCCATGACAGGCGCTTTAGTGCAATGCGCCTTTAATCTTGCCAATGCAATTGGCCCTTGGGTGGGCAGTTTAGTGATCCTGTCAGGACAAGGCATTGCCGCGACAGGTTATGCGGCGTCTTTGTTGTCATTGGGAGGACTGCTGATGTGGTGGCTGACCCACAGAGAAAGCCGTCGCGTCGTTACTCTAAACACAGCGAACTGCGCCGACTAGCGAGTGCTAAGGAAGAGACGTAGTGGTCATATTCTGCGTCTCGAATCCGCACATTTAGCCCCTTTGTATGGTGATATCGGCGATATAACCATGCTCTGTGGCAACTAAGGCTTGTTTGAGCATGCCTGCCGCTTCATCGGCGGACATAAAGCTTGAGGTATCTAAAGCCTTACCGCTACTGGGCCAAAAGCCTGTGTCCATGCCGCCGGGATACACGGCAATCAACTTCATTGGGCTTTGTTTAAGCTCTAATCGCACCGACTCGATAAATCCCCGCACCGCCCATTTTGCCGCGCAGTAAGTGGATTCTCCCGCCTTGGCGGCCAGTGCTGCGGTGGACATGACCACAACCACAGTGACTGCTTGATCTTTATAGCGTTTCACTAATTCCCGCACTAACAGAATCGTCGAAGTGACATTGTTATTGAGCAGGCTTTGGATATCGCTCGCCCCTTGGGTTTCAATTGCACCAAAGTAGCCGCTGCCCGCACAGTGGATCACGGTTTTAGGGGCTTGCGTCAGGCCATCGAACAGGGCTTCGAGACTCGATTCACTGGCGAGATCGGCGGTGATCGCGGCGATAGGCTTGTTGGAGAAGGGCGTTAATGCATTGGCGACGGTTTGTAGACGCTCGGCATTGCGGCCTGTGAGTGTTAGCGGTTCATTTTCTTTGGCGTAGAGCGATGCTAGCGCCGCGCCTAAACCACTGCTGGCGCCGGTAATTAATATCATAGTGACCTCGGTTAATGCTGCCTTTGCTTGAAAACCGCAGCTTAAACTCAAGTGCGCTTCAATTCATGATAAGGCGAGCGGTTAGATTAAGGTAAATAGTGGTTGATCGAATGCCACTTCATCGCCGTCTTTGGCCCAAATAGCGCTGATCACGCCATCGCGCTCGGCTTGGATGGGATTCATCATTCTCATCGCTTCGATAATGCAGACAACTTCACCTTGGCTCACCTTTTGGCCGACTTTAACCAGCGGCACATCATCGAGTTCTGCCGCCGCGTAAAAAGTGCCGACCATAGGCGAGACTTGCACAAAACCTTCCGCACTTGGCGAAACGGCGGTTTGCTTTGCCTGTGTATTTAAAGGTGCGACGCGTGCTGTGGCTGGCGTTTGCGATGACTGCACATTGGCTGGCATAGGGCTGTAGCGGGTGATGCGAATTGATTCTTCACCTTCGGTGATCGCCAGTTCTGCTATGTCAGATTCTTGCACTAACTCAATGAGTTTTTTAATTTTACGAAGATCCATTGCCATTTATCTGCCCTTGCAAAGCACGCTATTGAATGGGATTACTGTGGCTGGTTGAGTCGCTTAATGGCCGCTGCCAGTGCAAACTCATACCCCTGAGAACCGAAACCGCAAATCACGCCTATCGCCTTATCGGAAAAATAGGAATGGTGACGGAAGGCTTCACGGGCGTGCACATTGGATAAATGCACTTCAAAGAACGGAATTGCGACGCCAAGCAAGGCATCACGCAGCGCAACGCTAGTATGGGTAAAGGCGGCGGGGTTGATAATAATCATCTGCGCATCAGTCGCATGAATCGCGTTGATCAACTCAAACTCGGCGTTGGACTGAATATGCTCAAGCTCAACTTCCGCTAACTTTGCCTGCTGATTTAACTCCGCCACTATGTCGGCCAAGGTTTGATGACCATAAACGCTGGGCTCGCGGCGACCTAAGAGGTTGAGATTGGGGCCATTGACGAGCAAAATTTTGTGACTCATTGCGCTTTCCTTTACGACATGCCTTGGGATTAATGCTGGGATTAAAGTTGGAAAAATTTATTTCAGTTTTTTACATAGGCCACTAACTTAACCTGTTCAAATCGATTTTGCATTATCCGTTAGTCGATTGTGTGTGAGCTGAACATGTGCGAGCCGACTATACCATTGAAATCCAGCGCCATTGTTGGCCAGTTTCAACTGCGGCCTAACTTCTATCTAAGCTAGTAGCGCGACTAATTATTAAAGCTAATAGTCAGTATTTTGCTGACGCATGGCTTTAGTGGCGCCTTTTTGTTTCTTGGACTCTAATCGCCGCGTTTGGCTGCCTTTGGTGGCGCGGGTAGGGATGCGTTTTTTCTGCACTTCACCGACACTGGCGACTAAGGCGATAAATTGCTCCAACGCCGTTTGGCGGTTGGCATCTTGGCTGCGACTCGCTTGGCATTTGATGATGATTTTGCCGCTTTTAGTGATGCGGTGATCGGCCTTGTTGAGCAAGCGTTCTTTGTAATATTCGGGTAATGATGAGCTTTTAATATCGAAAATTAGCTGCGCAGCGGTGGACACTTTATTTAAGTGCTGACCGCCTGCGCCACTCGAACGGATAAATTGCCACTCGATTTCATTTTCCTGAAGTTCCACACGGTTTGAGATTTTTATCATGGCAAACTTAGGCATTTTTCAGCATGGATTGAGAAGCCATCAATAATCACTTATGGCTTTTCAATAGATTTGTTATCATCGGGCGCATTCTTTGCCACAGCATTGGCCAAGGCCATTGCTTGCAAAAGTGTTCTCGATTCGGAGTGCCTCTATGTTATGCCAAATCCCCGATATTGCTAAGGGTGTTATCAGTCTTTTTGCCAGTGGCCGACTATCCTCCACCGATTATCGGACCCGTTTACAGCCGGCGATTAAGAGTTATCGTAAGGATTGGGGCCAAGTTTGCCTGTATATTGAGGCGGACGTGTTACTCGAGGGCTGGGAATTTGAGTCACTCACCGGCAGTGGTGAAGTCCAATTACCTAATTTTGAAGCCTTAGTATTTGTGGGCGGTCCTGATTGGGTGGGAAATGCGGTGCGCTTACTCGGGCCTTTTATGCAGGGCGAAGTGGCATGGTTTCCCCTAGAACAGAAAACCAAAGCGATTGCTTGGATCACTAAGCGTTCGAATATCTAATGGTCTTATGTAGACCGTATTTACAAGGAATGAAGTATGTCTTTATTTAAATCGCGCGCTTTTTCTAAGCAAAATGTTTCAAAAATCAGTGCTATTGCGTTGGTGCTGGCGTTTACCGCTGGTCTGAGTGCCTGCGCGCCAGAAGTCGGTAGTGATGCTTGGTGTAAGCAGATGAAAGATAAGCCGTCTGGCGATTGGACTGCTAATGAAGCCGCCGATTACGCTAAGCACTGCGTATTTAAATAAGTGATGCGTGTTTAAATAAGCACTGAGTATTTTAGTCAGCGTTAGCCTTTAGAGATCACAGCTTGAAAGACTTTGCTTGCGAGCTGTGAACTTATGTTTATCATACGGGTCAGATGTTCCGTTATCCGTTATCCGTTATCCGTTATTTGCTATAGGTGATATTTGAATTCTACCGCTAAGCCATTTTTTACTCGAATGGTGACCTTACTGATAGCCATTATCGTGCTGCAATTTGCTGGCGCGAATTTGGGTGCGCATCAGTTACATGCGGGCAATGGCGCGGAAGAAGCCGATAATCATCCCCATCTGCAATTTAGCGCCCAAGTGACGACTTTGGCCCAATGTGTCGATTGCGTTTGCCCAAGCGAGCAAGCCCTTGGCTTTGCCGATATTGGTGCAAGTATTGATGTGCTAGGCAATAACGCGGGTGAAAATCATGCCAGTGAATTGCATTCCCACTTAGTGAAAACCACTGAATTACAAGATTTTGACCTGTGCCTCGATTGCCAATGCCATGGCGGCCATGTGGCGCTGTTATCTCCTGGGCTAAGCCAGCCTGTGCAAGCGTTAGAAAGCGTCTTTCTCGCTGCTAATGTATCCTATTTCCAGCCCGATAATTTACCTAAGTACCGTCCTCCAATAGCTTAATCCCCCAATATCCAGCTTATTCCTCGGTCTAAGGATCTTGATTCATTCTATTGAATCTCAATCTATTTCGCCGTGCGATAAGCCATTTATATTCATCCCGCAAATGCGATTTAACTGATGCTCAGCAGCGTGAGTTGTTGTGCCAGGCATCGGCCTTTTAGCCATGCGATGTGTTGGTTATGCATAGCTTAAGTTACGCATAGTGTTAGCTATGTATTGCTTGGCGGGATGATTCGATCGGCGCTTATTTGCCATGCTCAGAACGATAGGATTGCTTTGTATTGAGCTATTTCAAATGAAGCTCAAATCTAGCTGTCTTACATTGGGCGCAAAAGTCAGCCGATCCACATTCGATATTGTTAGGATTTGCGATGAACAAAACGACTCTCGCCCGTACCTTGGCTTGCCTGTTTCGATCGGGCTTGCTGAGCTGCGGATTAGTATTGGCTGCCGGATTGCTAGCCTTTGCCCTCGCGGCAGAAAATGACACTCTTGAAGTCTTCCTTGAAACCAAAGCCCTTGAAACCAATCCCTTGGAAACCAATGCGCTTGAAACCAAAGCCCCTGAAGCCGAGGTATTTAAAGCTCAATCCCTGGGCTTACCCGCCAAAGAAACCGACACGCCATATGTCGCCTTTGGCCAATGGTTGCCCGCGTTACTCACACAGTTCAATCAGTTACCTGAAGTGCAGGCGCAGCTTACACGGCAGCAGCAAGCAGAGCTTGCCATTCAGGCGGCGGATCGCGCCGTGTATAACCCTGAGCTTGGGCTTAACTATCAAAATGCCGACACAGATTCCTACAGCTTAGGCCTGAGTCAAACATTAGATTGGGGAGATAAGCGCGGCGTGGCGACAAAACGTGCCGAGCTTGAAGCCCAAATCCTGTTCGCTGACATAGGTTTAGAGCGTAACCAAATGTTGGCCGAACGCTTACTGGCGTTGGCAGAACAGGCACAAAGTCGTAAAGCGCTGACCTTTGTCGAGCAGCAACTCAGGTTTACTAAGGCGCAGCTCGGCATTGCCAAGCAGCGGTTGGCGGCGGGGGATTTGTCTAACGTTGAGTTGCAATTGATGCAACTCGAATTAGCAACCAATACCGCCGATTATGCCTTAGCCGAGCAGGTAGCTTTAGTGGCTGACGGCAAAGTGATTGAGTTGCTTGGGGATAATAATCTCGCCTTTAGTGAGTTCATCAAGGAGATCCATGTCTTCGTGGCTCAGGCTAAGCAAGCGCCAGCGCCCGAGTTGAGCACCTACAAATCAACTTTGCCAGCACTGGCGAGCGCTTACCAACAAGTGCTGTTGGCGCGAGTCAATGCCATGCAAGTCAAGGCTGATACGTCAGCGGACCCGACCATTAGCCTAGGCGCAGAAAAGGAGGGCACGGACAATAAGCTCGGGGTCGGTGTATCGATTCCTCTGCAAGTTCGCAATAACTACAGTGAGTTACAAGCAGTGGCCGATAAGGGTATCGCGATCGCCGAGCAAGGCTATCTTGCCCGTGAGCGAGTACTTACCGCCAAGCAGAAACACGTCCTCTACGCGTTACCGCGTTTACTTGAGCGTTACCAAGACTGGCGCGAGTTAGTACAAGTGTCCGGTGCCAAAGCCGCTAAATCCTTAAGCCAACAATGGCAAGCGGGCGATGTGAGTACCAGCGAGTACTTGCAGAGTCGCCGTCAGTTGGCCGCCAGTTATTTGGTGGGCTTGAATCTAGAAACGGCCATTTATCAGAGCTGGTTAACGTGGATGGGCGAAAGCGGTCAGCTTATGCCCTTTTTGAATGGTACGGCTGAACAGATCAGCCAAGCACCTTCACACATGCCAAATGCCGCCGCGCGCACAGTAAACCAATGAGGTAACCCAAATGAATTCACATAACCACTTTAACGCTATCGAGTCTTATCCAGTTGTAATGTCAGAAACTGCTGCGCCTGACATCATTGCGTCTCAAATCACTGCACCTGAAATCACAGTACCTGCAAAGCGGCAGTTCACGCTGTCGACACTCGCCCTCGCATTATGTGTGCTCGGCTCTGCTGTGCTTTTCACCGCCCAACCTTCATGGGCAGGGGACGATCACGGTTCAGCTACTCAAACTGAGCAAGCGGATGAACACGGTGCACAGGCCCTGAAATTGACCCAAGTGCAGCAAGCATTGGCGGGCATTAGCTTGTTACCCCTGTCGAGCGATAGCTTGAATATCGCCAATTTGAATCTGGATATCAGGGCGACGGCGACCTTAGTGGTGGATCGCGATCGCACCGCGACCCTTGCGCCGCAGCTCGATGTGCGTGTGTTGGCGCGCCATGTGGTGCCGGGGCAAGAAGTCAAAAAAGGTGAGCCTTTACTTACCTTGGGTGGCTCAGCCGTTGCGCAGGCACAGGCGGACTACATCAATGCTGCTGCTGAATGGAGCCGAGTTAAGCGCATGAGTGAAGGTGCGGTTAGCGTTAGTCGGCGGATGCAGGCTCAGGTGGATGCCGAACTTAAACGGGCAATTTTAGAGGCGATTAAGATGACGCCCGCGCAAATTCGCGCTCTGGAATCGACGCCCGAAGCCATCGGCAGTTATCAACTTTTAGCGCCGATTGACGGACGAGTGCAGCAAGATATCGCCATGTTAGGCCAAGTATTTAGTGCGGGCACGCCGTTAATGCAGCTGACCGATGAGTCCTATCTGTGGGTTGAGGCGCAGTTAACGCCCACCCAAACCGCGCATATCACTGTCGGCAGTGCGGCCTTAGTGCAAGTGGGGGATAAAACACTGGCGGGCAAGATCATAGGTCGCTCCCATGAACTCGATAGCGTGACTCGCACCGAGCAAGTGCTGGTGAGTATGTACAATCCTGATCATGTGCTGCATGCGGGGCAATTTGCCGAACTCTACTTTGCCAATACTGTCGCCAACTCTGCTGATAAGGCAGGTGGAATCGTGCTGCCCGATGCGGCGCTGACCCGTGGCGGCGATGGCGACTGGCAGATTTTTATTCAAGATGAGGATGGCTTCGAGTCCATTGAGGTAGAAGTGGTGCAGCGTCAGCGCGGCTTGAGTCTAGTACGTGGACCTGAGCTTGAAAAAGCCCAGCAGGCAAAGCTCAAGGTCGTGGTGGCTGGCGCGTTCTTCTTGGCGTCCGAGCAGGCGAAAGCAGGCTTTGATATCCATAACCATTAATGTCGCCACTGAACGCTTGAGGAATTTTCTATGTTGCAAAAAGTGATCGAAGCCGCGATTAGAAATCGGCTGTTAGTGGTGTTGGCCTTGCTCGCCATGATAATGGCAAGCGTGGTGATGCTGCCTAAATTGAATCTCGATGCCTTTCCCGATGTGACTAACGTGCAAGTGACTATCAATACTGCGGCCGAAGGGTTAGCCGCAGAAGAGGTGGAAAAGCTCATTAGTTATCCGGTGGAATCGGCCATGTACGCCTTGCCGGCGGTGACAGAGGTACGTTCCTTGTCGCGTACCGGCTTGTCGATTGTGACTGTGGTATTTGCCGAAGGGACGGATATTTACTTCGCCCGTCAGCAAGTGTTTGAGCAGTTGCAAGCGGCGCGGGAGATGATCCCAAGCGGCGTCGGTGTGCCCGAGATCGGCCCGAATACTTCGGGATTAGGACAGATTTATCAGTACATTCTGCGCGCCGAACCTAGCTCAGGTATCGATGCCGCCGAGCTGCGCAGTTTGAATGATTACCTTGTAAAACTCATCATGATGCCCGTCGGCGGCGTGACGGAAGTCTTGTCCTTTGGTGGTGATGTGCGCCAATACCAGGTACAGGTCGACCCGAATAAATTGCGCGCCTATGGCTTGTCGATGGCGCAAGTCACCGAGGCATTAGAGAGCAATAACCGCAACGCTGGCGGTTGGTTTATGGACCAAGGCCAAGAGCAACTTGTGGTACGCGGCTACGGCATGTTGCCCGCAGGAGAACAAGGCTTAGCGGCGATCGCACAGATCCCGCTTACGGAGGATAAAGGCACGCCCGTGCGGGTGGGCGATATCGCTCAGGTGAATTTTGGCAGTGAAATCCGTGTTGGCGCTGTGACTATGACGCGCCGCGATGAGGCTGGCAAAGTACAAAACCTCGGCGAAGTGGTGGCGGGGGTCGTGCTTAAACGCATGGGCGCCAACACCAAAGCGACTATCGATGATATCGGCGCGCGGGTGAGTCTTATCGAGCAGGCCTTGCCCGATGGCGTGTCTTTTGAAGTGTTTTACGATCAAGCCGAACTGGTCGATAAGGCCGTGACGACAGTGCGCGATGCGCTGTTAATGGCCTTTGTGTTTATCGTAGTGATTTTGGCGCTGTTCCTCGTCAATATCCGTGCGACCTTGCTGGTGCTCTTGTCTATTCCTGTGTCTATCGGGCTCGCGCTCATGGTGATGTCCTACTATGGATTGTCGGCAAACCTGATGTCGCTGGGCGGTTTAGCGGTGGCGATTGGTATGTTAGTCGATGGTTCCGTGGTGATGGTGGAGAATATTTTCAAACACTTAACTCAGCCCGATCGTCGACATTTGCTGGAGGCGAGAACGCGCGCCGATGGTGAGGCAGACCCATATCATAGTGATGAGGACGGTGGTCAGCAGGCCAATATGGCTGTGCGCATCATGCTCGCGGCCAAAGAGGTGTGTAGCCCAATCTTCTTTGCGACGGCGATCATCATAGTGGTATTTGCACCCTTGTTTGCCCTCGAAGGCGTTGAAGGCAAGCTGTTCCAGCCGATGGCGGTCAGTATCATTCTGGCAATGATATCGGCGCTGCTGGTGGCCTTGATTGCCGTGCCAGCCCTTGCTGTGTATCTGTTTAAGCGGGGTGTGGTACTCAAACAAAGCGTGGTCTTAGCGCCGCTGGATGCGGCTTATCGCAAGCTACTGACGGCAACGCTTGCTAGGCCAAAGGTAGTGATGCTCAGTGCCTTATTGATGTTTGCTTTGAGCCTCTTATTGCTACCAAGGCTGGGTACCGAATTTGTGCCTGAGCTGGAGGAAGGTACGATTAACCTCAGGGTCACGCTGGCACCAACCGCGAGTTTGGGCACGTCTTTGGCGGTCGCGCCCAAGCTTGAAGCTATCTTGCTGGAGTTTCCCGAGGTGGAATATGCCCTGAGCCGCATTGGTGCGCCTGAGCTTGGCGGCGATCCTGAGCCTGTGAGTAATATCGAGGTTTATATTGGACTTAAGCCAATATCTGAATGGCAATCGGCAAGCTCGCGCTTAGCGCTGCAACGCCTGATGGAGGAAAAACTCAGTGTGTTCCCCGGACTCTTGCTGACTTTCTCGCAGCCGATCGCAACTCGGGTAGATGAATTACTCTCGGGGGTAAAAGCCCAGTTAGCGATCAAAATTTTCGGCCCAGATTTAGCCGTGTTATCGGAGAGAGGCCAAGCGCTCACCGATCTTGTCGCGAAAATCCCCGGTGCCGTCGATGTGTCATTAGAGCAAGTGAGTGGAGAAGCGCAATTGGTTGTGCGGCCAAAGCGCGAGTTATTGGCGCGCTACGGGATTAGTGTCGATCAAGTGATGAGCCTTGTCAGCCAAGGCATTGGCGGCGCGAGTGCAGGTCAAGTGATCGACGGCAACGCCAGATACGACATCAATGTGCGTCTCGCGGCCGAGTTTCGCACTAGTCCGGATGCCATTAAGGACTTATTACTCAGCGGCACGAATGGCGCCACTGTGCGCTTAGGCGAAGTCGCCAGCGTCGAAGTGGAAATGGCGCCGCCAAATATTCGCCGTGACGACGTGCAGCGCCGAGTGGTAGTGCAGGCCAACGTGGCGGGGCGTGATATGGGCTCTGTGGTGAAAGACATTTATGCTTTAGTGCCACAGGCTGATTTACCCGCAGGATATACAGTGATCATTGGCGGCCAGTATGAGAATCAGCAGCGAGCGCAGCAAAAGCTGATGCTAGTGGTGCCAATTTCTATCGCCTTGATTGCTTTGCTGTTGTACTTCTCCTTTGGGTCATTCAAGCAAGTGTTACTCATCATGGCGAACGTGCCCTTAGCCTTGATTGGCGGCATAGTGGCCCTGTATGTCAGTGGCACTTATTTGTCAGTGCCTAGCTCAATTGGTTTTATCACCTTATTTGGCGTGGCTGTGCTCAACGGTGTGGTGCTGGTGGATTCGATTAATCAGCGCAGGCAAAGCGGCGAAGCACTCTATGATTGTGTTTATGAGGGCACTGTGGGGCGTTTGCGCCCCGTGTTGATGACGGCATTGACCTCGGCCTTAGGCTTGATCCCGATCCTATTGTCATCGGGGGTTGGCAGTGAGATCCAAAAGCCGCTGGCAGTGGTGATTATCGGCGGCTTGTTTAGCTCGACGGCGCTGACCTTGCTAGTGTTGCCGACCTTATATCGCTGGTTATATCGCGGCGACAAGCACATCGATGAACTCGATTAACCTCAGATAAGCCGTTATCGTGGGCAATAACTTGTTATATTTCGGGTTATTGCCCACATTGTAGACAGAATTATCAGATTGACTAAAAGTCTAAAAATCAGCGAGCTATCGCGCCCTGGTTGGGCTAATCTTAAAGTCGACATTTAAGGACGTTAATTTCTGGAGAGCGTTATGATCGCTGTAATTTTTGAAGTCATCCCGACACAAGAAGGGAAGGAAGAGTATCTGCACGTGGCGGCTGAGATGCGCCAATATTGATACCCAAATAATCTCTAGATACGAGTTTCAGAGCGTCCAGGGTGCTCCAATTCAAGGCGCATCAATGACAGAATGTCGGCTACCTTTTGAATTGATGCAACACAGAAGTGGAGTGCCCTGGGTGCTCCGTCCCGGCGGGTTTTAACGCACTTTATGCTGTGTTGACTATTTTTAACTTAGCCCACTAGGTCTGCAAATAGCCGCCTTGCCTAAAGTGCGTTAAATTCCCGCTGAATCCTGCATCTTGAGGTTGTTTGGGTATCTTGGTCGTAAGGGATTAATTTCGATCGAACGTTTTCAGAGTTTAACCGACGATGGCAAAGTGCTGAGCCTGTCGTTTTGGGAAGACCAAGCTTCTATCACCCAATGGCGCAATCAGATGGCCCACAGCATTGCTGAGCAAACGGGCATAGTGCCGTGTTTGTTTAACTCTTATCGCATTCGAGTGGCTGAAGTGGTGCAAGATTACAGTGAAACTGTGCACATTGAAGCTGAGTAATCGCTTATCTGCTTGATGTGAAACATCGCCGATATAAAAACAAAACCCATCGAGTTCGATGGGTTTTTTATGATCTGCGCTTTAGATTAGGCTTATTTTTCTTGCTGAGCTTTCAGTAGATCGCGGATCTCAGACAGCAGTTCTTGATCTTTAGTCGGTGCAGCGGGGGCTTTAGGCGCGACTTCTTCTTTGCGCTTTAAGCGATTGATTGCTTTGACGCCCATAAAAATAGCGAAGGCGATAATCGTAAAGTCGATAATGGTTTGAATGAATTTACCATAAGCAATGACGACAGAAGGTGCATCGCCTTGAGCTGCCTGCAGCACTATGCTCAAATCACTAAAATTCACTCCGCCTAAAATGATACCAATCGGTGGCATTATGATATCGGCCACGAAGGACGAGACTATCTTGCCGAATGCGGCACCTATGATGATACCAACGGCCATGTCGATCACATTGCCACGGGACGCAAAAGCCTTGAACTCTTTAATTAAGCTCATTAGGTTTCCTCCAAAATTGAGATTAAATGTTAAATTTTATTATGCAAACTGTATCAGGAAAACCTAAGGTCTTTTGCTGCCTGTTACCTTGCCAAGCTTATAGAGGCTTAAGGATTAAGGCAATTATGACATAGCGGATTTATCCCTATGGCTGCGATTTAAGCTTTACAAAGTTATAGTTGTTACTGTTTTGATCGTTTTATTTGTTCGATTTTGTTTATTCGCCCTGATCGGCTTGGCCGATAAAATCGGGCACTTCCAATACTTGCGATCCCCAACGTTTAAATAATGCGGAATAGATGAACTCGATAAAGACGCGGTATTTTCGGGGTAAGTAGGCACGCTGTGGATAACTGAGCACGACCTTAGTTTGGACCATAGGATAGTCATCAAGCAGCGGGATTAAGTAGCCTTTTTCTAATGCTACTTGGGCAATGATGGAGGGCACCGCTGTGATCCCAAGCCCCGCAATGGCGGCCTCGCGGGCTAAAGTGACATTGTTTACTGTCAGTTGAGTCATGGGCTCGGCGACAATCCAAGTTTTGCCATCGAATAACTTCCATGCTCCTTCAATATGCGCCGACTGTAAGCGGATCGCTTTATGTTTGGCTAAATCCTGTGGCACTTTTGGGGTGCCGTGCTCGGCCAAATAAGCAGGGCTTGCCATTAACGATTTATGGGCGTTGACTAAGGCATAGCTTTGCAAGCGAGTGTCGCCAGAATCGGCAATTTGAAATAACAGATCGATACCTTCTTCTATGACATCGACCTTACGATTGGTGAGTTCAGCCTCTATGGTGATATCGGGGTAAAGCGTTAAAAACTGAGCGAAAATCGGCCCTAAAAACAATTGGCCTAATTCAATTGGGCAGACAATTTTTAGATTGCCTTTGATCAATTGCTGCTGGGCGCTGAGCTGATTTTCGGCGCTCTGCAGATCGCTGAGGATCTTATTGATCCTGTTGTAATAACTTGATCCTGCTTCGGTGAGTTTTAGGGCTCTGGTGGTGCGAAATAACAGTTGTGTGCCAGTATCGGCTTCGAGTTCGGCTATCTTGCGACTGACGGTTGCCTTAGTGATCCCAAGGGCTTTGGCGGCGCCAGTAAAGCTGCCTTGTTCGACCACTTGAGCGAAAATTTGCACGCGATTGAGATCCATCATTGTTACACCTGTGAAACAGTGGGTTGATTTTTTACTGGCTAATAAACTTAGTGAGACAGTAGTACACTAGATATCACTAATCAAGGAGTCATTCATGTCCAAAAGTAAACTCATTATCGCCGTTCCACTGTTACTCGCTGCGGTTGCGGGAGGCGGTTATTACTGGTGGACACAGGTACGTTTTATCGAAACCACTGATAACGCTTATGTTGAGGCCGATATTTCCCATATCAGCGTTAAAGTGCCCGGCTACGTCGTGTTAAGCGATGTGACCGATAACCAGCATGTGCAAAAGGGAGAGTTATTAGCTCAGCTCGAAGATAACCAATTTAGCGCCAAAGTGAGTCAAGCCGAAGCCTCACTGGCAAGTTCGAAGGCGGACTTGCAAACCTTAGCCGCTAAGGTGGAGTTACAACGGGCGTTAATCACCCAAGCCAGTGCCGGTGTTGTGGCGGCTGAGTCAGATAAAATACGTGCACAGCAACAATTGAGCCGCTCGAAAAAGCTTAAAGTCAGTAATTACAGCTCTCAAGATGATGTCGATCAACTGCAAGCGGGATTCGATTCTGCCGCCGCCCGCCTCGATGAAGCCAAAGCCGTGTTAGTGGCAAAGCAACGCGAGTTAGCGGTTTTTAATGCCCAATTAGATCAGGCAGGTTCTGTGGTAGAACAGGCCGATGCGACCTTAGAATTGGCGAAAATTCAATTAAATGATACCCGTGTGACCGCACCTTTTTCTGGGGTGATTGGTAAACGTGGCGCTATGGTGGGGCAGTACGTGCAACCCGGCCAAGCACTCTACAGTTTGGTTCCGGATGGGGCAGTGTGGATCACGGCGAACTTTAAAGAGACCCAGATCCAACACATGCAACCAGGACAGTCGGTGCAGGTCAGTCTCGATGCGTTTCCCGACAAAACCTTTATAGGTGTTATCGATAGTCTGTCACCGGCGTCCGGAGCCAAATTCAGTTTACTGCCGGCGGAAAATGCTACAGGTAACTTCACTAAAATCGTCCAACGTATTCCCGTGCGTATTCGCTTAGATTTGTCTGAGGAAGAAGCACACATGCTACCGGGCTTAAGTGCGGTCGTGAAAGTGGATACGGCGTCGGGTCCAGCTACATCGGCAATCGCTGCAAATACAGGTCGTTAGTATGAGCGCAACTGGCTCTATCACTGCGTCTGCTGGTATGGAGGCGCAGGGCATCAGTGCACCTAACAAGCCTAGCGATTATGAGCGTGGCAGTCGCCGCTCATGGATCGCCGTATTTGGTGGGTTGATCGGCGCCTTTATGGCGATCCTCGATATTCAAATCACCAATGCATCGATGAAGGAGATTCAAGGCAGTCTTGGGGCAACGCTCGAAGAAGGCAGCTGGATTTCAACCGCGTATCTGGTTGCCGAGATGATCGCTATTCCGCTCTCTGGTTGGCTTAGCACTGGATTGTCGGTCAGGCGTTATCTGTTATGGACCACGGCTGCTTTTATCTTTGCTTCCGTACTTTGTTCTATGGCGTGGAACTTAGAGGCCATGATCGCCTTTCGGGCGCTACAGGGCTTCTTTGGCGGTGCGCTGATTCCGCTGGCCTTTAGGCTTATCCTTGAGTTTTTACCCGATAACAAGCGTGCCGTCGGCATGGCGTTATTTGGCGTGACGGCGACCTTTGCGCCTTCAATCGGCCCGACCTTAGGCGGTTGGTTGACCGAGCAATTTAGCTGGCATTATCTGTTTTATATCAACGTGCCACCGGGCTTGTTGGTGATGGCGATGTTGGCCTACGGTTTAGAAAAACAGTCGGTCGTTTGGGATAAGCTGAAGAATGTCGATCTGGCGGGTATAGTCACTATGGCGTTGGGTATGGGTTGCCTTGAAGTGGTGCTGGAAGAAGGTAACCGCAAGGACTGGTTTGGCTCGGAACTCATTCGTAATCTGGCCATTATTGCCGTAGTCAATCTGGTGTTGTTTGTTTGGATCCAGTTAAGGCGTAAAGAACCGTTAGTGAATTTGCGCCTGCTCGGTAAGCGTGATTTTGTGCTCTCAACAGTTGCGTACTTTTTACTGGGGATGGCACTATTCGGCGCGATTTATTTGATCCCGCTTTATCTATCGCAAGTCCATGATTACACACCGTTAGAGATTGGTGGCGTGATTATGTGGATGGGATTTCCGCAGCTATTAGTCTTGCCCTTAGTGCCAAAATTAATGGAGCGCTTCGATAGTCGTTATCTCGCCGCCTTTGGTTTTTTAATGTTCGCCATTAGCTATTACATGAATAGCCAGATGACCGCAGATTACGCCGGACCGCAGATGATCGCCTCGCAAGTGGTGCGGGCCTTAGGTCAGCCGTTTATTCTGGTGCCTATTGGTATGCTTGCGACCATGCATTTGAAACCCCATGAAAATGCCTCGGCGTCGACGGTATTAAACGTAATGCGTAACTTAGGCGGCGCCTTTGGTATTGCGCTGGTCGCGACCCTATCAGACACGCTGGCGCGCGGACATTTGGCTCATATTAAGGAATCCTTACCCGCAGTGAGCACGCAAGCGCAGGACTATTTAGCCCAAAGCGCAAGCATGTTGCAGGCGGGAGGTTCAGATCCCTATACCGCCGCCGCGCAGGCGAAAGCTTTGCTGGGCAAAACCATGAGTCAGCAAGCCTATATTCAGGCCTATAACGATGTGTTTTACATCATGGGTGCTCTGCTACTCATCGCTGTATTTGCCGTGCTGTTGATCCGTAAACCGACTGGGCCTGTGGCCCACGATGCCATGGTTGAGTAATAACGTTTTTCGTTATCCTGTTGTTGCCATAGATTTCCCCAGAACTATTGGTTTGCGCAACAGTTTTGCGCCTTAGTCCTCGCGGATTAAGGCGCTTTTTTATGGTCTTTATGCTGTGGTAGACTCAAAGCTCTTTTTCGATGATTTGCAGAGGGATAATCGTTTGCAGTGGCAAAATCTTACATTTAATCAATTAAATGCCAATACCCTATACGACATATTGAAGTTAAGAGTCGATGTGTTTGTGGTCGAGCAGGCCTGTGCTTATCCTGAGCTTGACGATAAGGATAGGCACCCAGAAACCCAGCATTTAATTGGCTTATCGCCAGACGGAGAACTGCTTGCCTACGCGCGTATTTTACCGCCGGGGCTGAGTTATCCAGAGGCGAGTATCGGCCGCGTGGTGGTATCACCAGCGGGTCGAGGCAAAGGGCTAGCTATGCCTTTAATGCAGCACGCCATCGAATCGGCATTGACGACTTGGCCCGATGCGGGGATCCAAATTGGCGCCCAAGATTACCTTAAAGCCTTTTATCAAAAGCTTGGCTTTGTCGCCTGCTCTGAGATGTATTTAGAAGATGGTATTCCCCATTTAGATATGCGCTACCATTCAGCATAAGCGGCTATCAATATGAGTTATCTACATCAATTATCAGCATAAGCGATCAACAAAAGCTAGGCACATAAGCATTTAACATTAAGCCAATAAGGAACCGAGATGTCGACTTCTACGGACTATAAAATCAATCAACAACAAATTGCCTGCGTGGCGAGTTTTCTGGCTAAATAGGGCAAAACCGAAGCGTTGATCGCGGCGCTCGCGAGCCTTATTCCTGATACCCGCCGCGAAGCGGGTTGTATTCGTTACGAGCTCAATGTGAGCCGTGATGAACCACGCCGTGTGACGTTTGTAGAAAAGTTTGTCGATATTGCCGCCTTCGATGAGCACTGTGCTAAAGACGCCATTCAACATTATTTCCACCAAGTGATGCCCGAATTGGTTGAGTCGTTCCATGTGGAAACCTATCACCAAATCATTGTTTAACCGTGAGACCAATCATTAGGAGCTTGCAGTGTTGATTAACTATATCGAGCCAGTATTTAGACCGCCATCCGAATGGAAGTCATTGATACTGCAAGTGACTAATGGTTGCAGTTGGAACCAGTGCAGCTTTTGCGACATGTATACTCAGCCGCAAAAAGCCTTTCGGGCACAAAAGCTCGACAAGGTTGAGCAGGATATTTTGGCCGTTGCGCAGTCTGGCGCCCCCGTTTCTCGGGTATTTTTGGCCGATGGCGATGCCATGAGTTTGCCCTTTGCGCGCCTCGAAGCGATTTGTGAGCTGATCAGCCGCCACTTGCCGCAGGTGACTCGCATCAGCAGTTATTGTTTGCCGCGCAATCTGAATAATAAAACCCCAGAGCAACTCGCACGTCTGCGCGAACTCGGGTTGTCTTTACTCTATGTGGGTTGCGAAAGTGGTGATGACGAAGTGCTCGCCAAAATCCAAAAGGGCGAAACCTTCGAATCATCCTTAGCGGCACTGCTTAAAATCCGCGCGGCGGGGATGAAGTCATCTGTGATGATCCTTAATGGTTTAGGCGGTGTCGCGCTATCCCATCAACATGCGGTTAATTCGGCCAAGTTAATGAATGCCGCCCAGCCCGATTATTTATCCACATTGGTAGTCACTTTACCGCTAGGCACGGAGCGAATGGACGCGGTATTTGGCGGGCAATTTCAGTTGCCGGATCAAATGGGCTTGTTCCAAGAAATGCACACCTTATTGGATCATTTGGAATTAGAGCAAACGATATTTAGATCCGATCATGCCTCTAATTACCTTGTGCTAAAAGGAGTATTAGGTAAGGACAAGGCCAAATTGCTGGCACAGGTTGCACTCGCCATCAATGCGCCGCGAAGCATTCCCTTAAGGCAAGAATGGCAGCGCGGACTCTGATTGTGTCATGCGTGAGTGATGAGTCGTTAAGCTTCCACTCGGAATTGTAAGCTCATTTTATTCGGGCTTCGTGGCTTAGGTGGTTTCGGGTTGGCATAAGGAGAGGGCCTCTTCTAACCAGTTGAAGAACGCCAATTCATTGTTGCCAAGCCTTTCCGTATGACTCAACAACACATAATGATGCCCTGATGGGATAAAGCCAAATGGCGCGATGAGCCTGCCGCTTGTTAGGTCGTCAACAATCAGGGGATACGAGCCTATGGCGCCTCCGAGTCCATCAACCGCTGCCTGCAGGCAGAAATAGAAATGTTCGAAGGATTTCGACTTGTTGGTTGAGAAGTTGTGCCCCGAACGCTGTGACCAATCCGACCATGCAGAGGGCCGAGAGTCGCTATGCAGCAGGACAATATCGTCCCAGTTTTGCTGAATTTGCCGCCAATATTCAGGCGAAAACACCGGTCCAACCCACTCATTAACTAAATTGTGCTTGCTGTATTCAGGGGGGATATGAAAATCGTCTCGCCGAATGGCTAAAGATAATCCGGATTCTGCCAGTTTGACTGGCCCGCCAGCCGTCGATAACCGAACGTCTATGCCTGTTAGTTGGAAAAAACTAGCTAGCCGCGGCATTAACCAGCGCATGGTGAGTGTGGGTTCACAGGAGACCTCAAGATAATGATGGCTCTCCCGAGTCAGCTGCTTTACCCCACTATCTAAGGTGTTAAAGGCTATATCTGTGTAGCGCTTGAGCAATTCTCCTTCTTGAGTGAGACACATCCCTCGGCCTTGCTTATAAAACAATATTTGCGATAAGTGGTTTTCCAAGAGTTTTATTTGCTTACTGACCGCGCCGTGAGTGATATGCAATTTCTCTGCGGCCTGGCTGTAACTCGAGGACTCGGCCGTAATGTGAAATACATAGAATGCTTTTAAATGTCTCATATGTGACTTTTTCTCACGGTTTTAGTGCCTTCTTTTCGATTATAACTTACCAGCGACTCGATACAATTACCGCTTGCTAATAAACCCTTAGGAGCGGAAATGGAGTTATTGAGTATTGTGATATTTGGGCTGCTGATTGTGGTTAGCCCAGGTGCCGATTTTGTGTTGGTCTTTAAAAATAGTGCCATGTATGGCAGAAAAGCGGGGATGTTGACGGCCCTTGGAATTGGCGCGGGAGTTTGTGTCCATATTAGCTATTCAATCATTGGGATCAGTCAGTTAATTGCCAACAATGCCGGATTATTTAGCCTAGTGAAATATGTGGGAGCAGCGTATTTAATCTATCTTGGGATCACAGGTTTATTGACTGCCAAGCTCACCTTAGATTATGGGACTCAGCTTGTTAAACCGGTAGAAAATCGAAAGTACATTATGCAAGGATTTTTATGTAATGTACTGAATCCTAAAACGATGATTTTCTTTTTAAGTGTATTTAGCCAGCTGATTTCATCCCATAGTGACGGCTTAGGATTCGTCATCAGCTATGGTGTTTATATCGCAGTGTTACACGGGATCTGGTTCTGCATCGTTGCATATTTAGTGACATCAGCCAAAGCCACTCGAGTATTGAAACGTTTTGGTCATAGGATTAATCAGGCCTGTGGTGTGGGTCTTATAACCTTTGGTGCTATATTATCAACTAACGCTTGAAGCTGATTTCTTCCCCCCTGAGGTGATAGGTTTTAGTCCAGTTTTTAACTCGGTCTAAAGTTGACTTAAACTCACAGTTAATTCGAATGGCCTCAGTGGAGGAAGATATATTCGTTAGGGTTCCCTTAAGCCAGCATCACATGTCTATTATGGATTGCTCAGAATGTTGAGCCAATTCATGCCACTGTGCTGGCTATCTCAAGGTTAATGGAAAGGTTAAGGAAAAAACCTAGCCAACCAATGGACGGCAAAATAAGGGCTAGCGAAACAGTGGGGCTAAAAAGGAGGGGGGATTGAGATAAGAGTGCTGTTGCTCCAAGCACTATAAGTGATATCTCCAATTTTTTATCAGGCTACAAAGTTTCACTTCAAGATCTGCTCAATCGGTCCTCTCCATCTAAATACTGCAAAAAATCACTTAACATATATGTTTTTTCATATATGCTTTATTCCATATGTAATCTGATCATTTTGGGAGCACTCGATGCAACCTGTCGCATTTTTTAAGGCACTTGCCGATGAGACTCGGCTTAAATGCCTACTGCTAATCCAGCGTGAAGGTGAATTATGTGTGTGTGAGCTGATGGCTGCGCTGTCTGAGAGTCAGCCTAAGGTCTCGCGCCACTTGGCTCAGTTGAAAAAGGCTGGGTTGTTGGTCGATAGACGCCAAGGTCAATGGGTGTTTTATCGGATCAATGCTGAGATCGCGCCTTGGTGCCAGCAGGTGCTTGGCCAAACCTGTGATGATAACGACAGCTTTTTGCAGGAGAACGTGCGTAATCTTTGTCAGATGGGCGGTCGACCCGATCGCCTTAAGGCTTGCTGCTAAGTTGAAAATAGGTGTGTGATATTTTCTATTAGGATAAGAGTTATTTGAGGCAGTTATGGGAATTTTTGAGCGTTATTTAAGTGTTTGGGTAGGGCTGAGTATTCTTGCTGGAGTTGTATTAGGGAATGTTGCACCTAGCGTATTTGCGGCCGTTGCTGCGCTAGAATTTGCTCATGTTAACTTAGTGATAGCCCTGTTTATCTGGATCATGATTTATCCCATGATGGTGCAAATTGATTTTTCCGCAGTGAAAAATGTCGGTAAGGCACCGAAAGGACTGGTGGTAACACTCATCATCAACTGGTTAGTCAAACCTTTTACTATGGCATTGTTAGGCTGGTTATTTTTCAAGTTAGTATTTGTCGATTTAGTTGACCCTCAAACTGCCAGTGAATATATCGCGGGAATGATACTGCTTGGAGTAGCTCCTTGTACTGCTATGGTGTTTGTGTGGAGCCAATTGACTAAAGGTGATCCTAATTACACGTTAGTGCAAGTCTCTGTAAACGATATCATTATGGTGTTTCTATTCGCGCCACTCTCTGCATTATTGTTAGGTGTGCGTGATATCCAAGTGCCGTGGGAAACCCTACTACTTTCCGTTGTACTTTATGTGTTATTGCCTTTGATTGCGGGTGTCGCGACTCGCAAGCGACTAGAGGCTCGCCATGATGCGAGTGCTGTGCCGCACCTGCGAGCATGATAGGTTCTTCAAACTTTTTTGAGCTGGCGGTCGCCGTAGCCATTTCATTATTTGGTCTGCACTCTGGAGCTGCCTTAGCGACTGTGGTTGGGGTGTTGGTTGAAGTGCCTGTGATGTTGTCGCTGGTGTATTTTGCTAATCGTACGCGGCACTGGTTTTAATCTTAAGTAATAGCATGATGTAAGTCGATATTTCATTAAGGATCAATATGTTCCAAATATTTACTGATTTTGCGACTTGGCTAGTGTACGGCGTGTTTGGCCTAGAGGCGGGTTCGGCCTTGGGCGGAGCTGTGCATTTTTTTGTTGAAGATGTCAGTAAAATTTTCGTATTGCTGGTGGTGATGATTTATTTCATCGCCTTGCTGCGGGCTTCTTTAGATGTTGAGCGAGTTCGAGATTATTTAGCGGATAAGAATAAGGGGGTAGGTTATTTACTGGGGTCGATTTTTGGCGCCATTACGCCTTTTTGTTCTTGCTCGAGTATCCCTGTCTTTTTAGGTTTTACCTCGGCCGGGATCCCCCTTGGGATCACTATGGCCTTCTTGATCACTTCTCCTTTGATCAACGAGGTCGCCGTGCTGCTGCTCATCAGTTTACTCGGCTGGAAATTTACCTTGCTATATGTGGCTGTGGGCATGACAGTGGGTATGCTCGGCGGACTATTGTTAGATGCGATTAAGGCCGAGCGTTGGTTGCAGTCCTTCGCCGCCGAAGCCCTCGTTCGTGGACGCCAGATGGCGGCATCGAATGAGGTTTCTACCACTGAGCGGGTCTTATCTTTATCTGAACGTCATGAATTTGCTAAAGCTGAGGCGGTTGAGATTTTTGGCCGCGTCTGGAAGTGGGTCATTATCGGCGTGGGTCTTGGCGCTGCCTTGCACGGTTTTGTGCCTGAGGGTTGGGTTGAAACCCATTTAGGCCAAGGCCAATGGTGGTCTGTGCCTGCGGCCGTATTAGTCGGCATTCCCCTGTATTCCAATGCGACTGGCATTATTCCTGTGATGGAAAGTTTGCTGGCGAACGGCCTGCCTATTGGTACAACGCTGGCGTTTTGTATGAGCACAGTGGCTGCCAGTTTCCCCGAGTTTATTTTACTGAAACAAGTGATGCAGTGGCGCCTGTTGGCGCTGCTGTTGGTTGTGCTATTGACGGCATTTACGTTAGTAGGTTGGATTTTTAATTTTGCAGCACCGTATCTTTAAGGAAATAACATGAAACAAGTCAAAGTATTAGGTAGTGGTTGCGCTAAATGTAGTAAAACCGCCGAGATGATTGCGGACATATCAGAAGAAATGGGCGTGGATGCGATTGTGAAAAAGGACACAGATCCGCAAACCCTGTTGAAATTTAACGTAATGAAAACCCCCGCAGTCGTGATCGATGGTGAGTTAATCCACAGCGGCTCAGTACCGACCCGAGATGAAATTGAAGGATGGCTAAGGGAGTAAATTAGCCGCCATTATCGTTGAGCAAGACTTGCTTTTGGCCTAGCAATAATCGTCGTTAACAAGATGCGCCATTGTCATCCACTAGGGTTGGCAATGGCGATGTTATCACTTAAGTAAAAAGTCCGTCTTATTCATAACATATTAAAAATTAACAATATAAATTTAAAATCAACATATTGGGATATCATCATGGCAATCAAAATCGGCATTAATGGCTTCGGCCGTATGGGGCGTTTAGCACTGCGCGCGGCATGGGACTGGGATGAGGTGGAGTTTGTGCAGATCAACGATCCCGCAGGCGATGCCCATACATTGGCACATTTACTCGAGTTTGATTCTGTCCATGGCCGTTGGCGTTATCCCGTGACGGCGAATGCCGATGCGATCCAGATCCAAGATAAAGCCATTCGCACCACACGCAATAAAGCCATTGCCGAGACCGATTGGTCGGGATGCGATGTAGTGATTGAAGCCTCCGGGGTGATGAAAACCAAAGCCTTATTACAAGCCTATTTAGATCAAGGTGTTAAGCGGGTGGTTGTCACTGCTCCCGTAAAAGAAGAGGGCGTGTTAAATGTGGTGATGGGCGTGAACCATCAACTATACGATCCTGCCATTCATCCCATAGTGACCGCTGCATCTTGTACCACTAATTGCCTTGCGCCTGTGGTGAAAGTGATCCACGAGCAGATCGGCATTCGGCATGGTTCTATGACCACTATCCATGATATTACCAACACCCAAACTATTCTTGATGCGCCGCATAAAGATTTACGCCGCGCCCGCGCCTGTGGTTTGAGTTTAATCCCAACCACCACTGGCAGCGCGACAGCAATTACTCATATATTCCCAGAGCTTAAGGGTAAACTTAATGGTCATGCCGTGCGGGTACCACTGGCTAATGCCTCGCTGACGGATTGTGTATTCGAGCTTGAGCGCGCCGTTACCGAAGCGGAAGTGAATGCGCTACTTAAAACCGCCGCCGAGGGTGAGCTTAAGGGGATTTTAGGCTATGAAGAGCGGCCGCTGGTGTCGGTGGATTACAAAACCGATCCGCGATCGAGCATTGTTGATGCGCTCTCGACCATGGTGATTAATGGCACTCAACTTAAGCTCTATGTGTGGTACGACAATGAATGGGGCTACGCTAACCGTACGGTAGAGCTCGCCCGTTTAGTCGGCCAGCTTGATTTGCCGCGCTAGGAGAGCTTAATGTCTGCCGCCAAGCACTTTGATCAACTAATGCAATTGCCCGCTGCTGTGCGGCAATATTTGCTGATCACTTTCAATTATTGGAGTTTTACCTTAACCGATGGCGCACTGCGGATGTTAGTGGTGCTGCATTTTCACGACCTTGGCTACAGTCCGCTAGCGATCGCTATGCTGTTTTTGTTCTACGAGATTTTTGGCGTAGTGACCAATCTACTGGGCGGCTATCTTGGTGCGCGTTTAGGGTTAAATCGCACCATGAACTTGGGTCTTGGGATGCAAGTGTTTGCCTTAGCCATGTTATTAGTGCCGGCGGCGAGTTTACCTTTGTGGCTCGCCGGCGTGCCTTGGGTGATGGCGGCGCAGGCGCTTTCTGGAGTTGCTAAAGATCTCAATAAGATGAGTGCAAAAAGCGCGATCAAACTGCTAGTGCCAAAAGGCGAGCAGGGCAAGCTTTATAAGTGGGTTGCCTTGTTAACGGGTTCTAAAAATGCCCTCAAGGGTGCGGGATTTTTCCTCGGCGGCGCCTTGCTTGCGTTACTAGGGTTTGAGCTGGCGATCGCCACTATGGCGAGCATGCTCGGACTCGTATGGTTACTCAGTTTAGTGATGCTGAAAAAGGATCTAGGTAAAGCCAAGAATAAGCCTAAATTTACGGAGATTTTCTCTAAGAGTCGCAGCGTGAACATTCTCTCGGCGGCACGATTATTCCTGTTTGCCGCCAGAGATGTGTGGTTTGTGGTGGCGCTGCCTGTGTATCTGGCGAGTAAATTTGGCTGGGATCATTGGGCGGTGGGCGGCTTTTTAGCTGTGTGGGTTATTGGCTATGGCATAGTGCAAACTTTGGCACCTAAGATCACAGGGAATCATGAACACCAAGGCTTAGCAGTCGGTGCTGTACCCGATGGTCGCAGCGCGTTAATTTGGGCCAGTTTGCTGGCCTTTGTGCCAGCGCTCATTGCCAGCGCGATACAGTTTAGTTTTTACCCTGAAGCCAGTTTGTTGTTGGGCTTAATGTTATTTGGTGCCCTGTTTGCAGTGAACTCGTCGCTGCACAGTTACTTGATTGTAAGTTACGCCAGTGAAGAGGCGGTATCGCTGGATGTGGGTTTCTACTATATGGCCAATGCTATGGGGCGTTTGGTCGGCACTGTGCTGTCTGGCTTAGTGTATCAAGCCTATGGTTTAGCTGCCTGTTTGTGGATTTCGACTGCTTTTATCGGCATCACTGCTATGATTTCGATTAAGTTACCTCGGCAAGCTGTGGAATAAGTGCTAATGCAAAAGCGGCCTAAGACATCAAAACATAACTCTAAAGGTGCGTGTCTGCGGCGTTTTTGGCGCAGCCTGTGTATGAGTTTAGGCTTGTGCTTAAGTTTGTTAGCCTTACCTCTTTACGCCGCTCAAACGCAGCCCGCGTTAATTCCGGCATTAACACCCGTCGCGGATTGGAAAAACTTAACTTACATCACCCAAGCCTTCAGCGAAATTGCCCTTAAAAATGAGTATGACGTGGCGAAACACCGGGTGCGTAAGTGGCGCATTCCGGTACGAGTATTTGTCGAACACCAAGTGGGCGACAGGGCGCTGCACACTCAATTAGTACGGATGCACTTAGCGCACTTAGCCGAGATTACGGGTCATGATATTCAGCTGGTGGATACGCTCTTGGATGCAAATCTGCACTTAGTGTTTACCCGTCAATCCCAATGGGAGAGCGAGGTTACCCGCTTAATGGGGCCAAGTTCGGCGAAAAATGTCCACGGCTCAGTGTGTATGGCCAAGTTTGCCCTTAATGCTAAGAGTGAAATTGAACGCGCATGGGTGATCATTCCCGTTGATCAGGCGCAAATGCACGGTAAGTTAGTGGCTTGCGTAGTTGAGGAAATTACTCAAGTGCTCGGGCTGCCCAATGATTCTGAAAAAGTATTCCCCTCCATTTTTAACGATAAAACCCCGCAGGATTTACTTACAGGGCTCGATTTCATTCTGCTTAAATTGCTCTATAGCCCGAATATTCGCGCTGGTATGACGGCCGCTGAGGTCAAAGCGCCATTGCTGTTCTTGCTCGAACAATGGCAGCGTGATGGCACCCTAATCCATGCCGATAAAACCGTGCGTCAAGGCCAGTTATACCCTTTATTAGGTTATTGATGTTTGAGTGTTACTGCGAAAGTTGACATTGCTCGCATGCGACCAATTAATCCTTTTTCTTTGAGTAATAAGGGCATAGTCTAGCTTTATACAAGGTAAAAACGTTGGAGGGACACCATGCGAATGACACTGCAGTTTTTAGGAGCGACAGAGGAAGTGACCGGCTCATGCCATTTACTCTCGGTCGATCATGAACACTTATTACTCGATTGTGGTTTGATCCAAGGTGGTAAAGCGGATGAACTGCGTAATCATGATCCCTTCGCCTTCGACCCTGAGTCTATTTCCGCTGTTGTGCTCAGCCATGCCCATATCGACCATTCAGGGCGTTTACCACTCTTAGTTAAAGCGGGTTTTGATGGGCCTATCTACACCCATAAAGCCACGGCAGAACTGTGCGCCATCATGCTCAAAGATGCGGCTATGCTGCAGACTCGTGATACAGAAAGGGTCAATAAAAAGCGCGCTAAACATGATCTTGAACCCTTAGAACCGCTCTTCACCGTTGAAGATGCCGAACAGGCCATCACCCAATTTGTGCCGCTTGAATACGGCCAAGTAACTCGGGTCATTCCCCATGTGGATATTTGTCTCTCAGATGCGGGGCATATTTTAGGTTCAGCCTTAGTCGAGCTGTGGTTAGGCGAGGGCAAGTCCCAGAAAAAAGTCGTTTTCAGTGGCGATCTTGGCCGTGCGGGTATGCCGATTTTACGCAATCCGACCTTAGTGGATACGGCGGATTTAGTGTTAATGGAAAGCACCTACGGCAACCGTTTTCACCGCAGTTGGACGGATACCTTAGCCGAGTTGAAAGACATTTTTGCTAAGACAGTCAACGAGAGCCAAGGCAATATCTTGCTGCCAGCTTTCTCGGTTGGACGGGCGCAGGAGTTATTATATCTCTTTCATTTATATGCTAAAGAATGGGATCTCGGCCGCTGGAAAATCTGTCTAGATAGCCCCATGGCAATTGAGGCGACTCGCGTCTACGTCAATAATTATCCGCTGATGGATGAGGATTTTAAACGTTTTACCCGCCAACATCCTGGGCAGCATCCGCTGTTGTCGAATGTCGAATTTATCCAGACGACCGAAGAGTCGATGGCGCTGAATGAAGTGCATAAAGGATTGATCATTATAGCGGGGAGCGGCATGTGTAACGGTGGGCGTATTCGTAGCCACTTAGAGCATAATCTATGGCGTCCTGAATGCGATGTGATCATCTGTGGTTATCAAGCCCTTGGCACACCGGGACGAGCCTTGGTCGACGGTGTTGAGGAGCTGACTATCCACGGAAATAGCATCAAAGTCGCGGCAAAATTACACACAGTGGGCGGGCTTTCTGCCCATGCGGATCAAGCTGAGTTATTGCGTTGGTATCGCCACTTTGAAGGCCAACCGCCGCTGATTTTAGTCCACGGAGAACCCGATGCGCAGCATGGATTGGTCGATGTGGTTAACCAAGACCCTAAGACTAAACCTCAAGCCACTGCGATAGCGACCCACGGCGACAGGTTAGATTTAACCGCGCTGCCACAGTTAGTGTGGAAACCAGCTTAAGTTAATTATCCTACATAGCCGCGTATTGCTCGAGAGACTCCCTGCATACTCAATGCGGGGATTTTTTATTTATGTTACAAATCAATATCTCACCGCTCGGCAACGACTCTGCGTGCCAATCCATTTCAGATAAATTCGCAGATGATTTAGATTTCCAATTGTTAACTATTCGTTGTAATCTGAGGTGCAACTGTTAGATTGGCTCCTTGATATGTCGTGTTCGTTAGGCCAAGTCCTAATCCGACGGCGTCAGTCAAACTATAACAATAACAAGCAATCACGAGGTTTGAATGGAAGCGATTACGGAGTTTGTTGGCCTGATTAATGGCTTTGTCTGGGGCACACCTATGTTGGTGATGATCTTAGGCGTTGGTTTGTTTCTTTCCCTCGGGCTGAGATTAATGCCCATTCTGAAGTTAGGCACAGGCTTTAAGTTACTCTGGTCTGGCCGTATTCCCGATAAAGATAAAAATGTGAAAGGGGATGTGAGTCCGTTTAATGCGTTGATGACTTCCCTTTCAGCCACCATTGGTACGGGGAATATTGCAGGTGTGGCGACGGCAATTTTTGTCGGTGGCCCAGGCGCGTTATTCTGGATGTGGTGCACCGCATTAGTTGGCATGGCGACTAAGTATTCTGAGGCTGTGCTGGCGGTTAAATTTCGCGAAGTAGACGATCAGGGTAACCATGTCGGTGGCCCTATGTATTACATTAAAAATGGTCTTGGCAAAAAGTGGGCTTGGTTGGGCACTCTATTTGCGATTTTTGGATCACTCGCTGGCTTTGGTATTGGTAACACAGTACAAGCCAACTCAGTCGCCGCAGCATTAAGCAGCAACTTCGGCGTTCCGGCTTGGGTGTCTGGCGTGGTGATGATGCTGCTGGTCGGCGCGGTATTGATGGGGGGTATTAAGCGTATCGCTGAAGTTGCCGGTAAGTTAGTGCCATTTATGACGATTTTTTATATCACTGCTGGCCTAGGTGTGTTGGTGGTGCATATTCAAGACGTACCAGCTGCATTCGCCCTAATTATTCACAGCGCTTTTAATCCAGTGGCAGCCCAAGGTGGTTTTGCGGGCGCAGCTGTGTGGGCGGCGATTCGTTTTGGTGTGGCGCGCGGCGTATTCTCCAACGAAGCGGGTTTAGGTAGTGCGCCGATAGCCCATGCTGCGGCACAAACCAATAATCCCGTGGCGCAGGGGCTGGTGGCTATGCTCGGCACTTTTATCGATACTATCGTGGTTTGTTCGATTACAGGTTTGGCGATTGTGGTTTCTGGTTCTTGGACCTCGGGTGAAAATGGCGCCGCGCTGACGTCATACGCTTTCTCCCATGCCTTGCCTCTGGGTAATTATATCGTGGCTATCGCCTTGTCTATCTTTGCCTTCACCACCATTATTGGCTGGAGTTTCTACAGCGAAAAATGTGTGCAGTATCTCTTTGGTATTAAAGCGGTAAAACCTTTTAGGTTGCTATGGACCATAGCCGTGCCACTAGGCGCCGTTAGCTCGTTAGATTTTATTTGGTTATTGGCTGATACCTTAAACGCCATGATGGCCATTCCTAACTTAATCGCCTTGGCACTGTTAAGCCCTGTGGTCTTTGGGTTAACACGGGAATACTTCATTAAAAAGCGTGCCGATGAAGCAGCAAAAGCCCAATCTTAATCTGATGAATAAAGTTGAGTCACGTTAGAATAAAAGAAGCTCACATGATTGTGAGCTTTTTTATTTAAATCAATAATATTGCCGTATTAATCTGAGTTGTTGTCGAACTCAGTATCATCGAGTAACTCAAAGGCTGGAGCGACGTTAGGTACATCTTTAAACAGGCGTGTGAAGTGACGTTGTACGCCTTTCAAATCGATTCCTGCTAAGCCTGAGGCGAAGCCAAACCAAGCATAAAGACCGCTAAAGTTATCGAACATGGGCGGTAAATATTTCGGTGTCGTCAGTATGCCCTCTTGGCAAGCTTGGTATAACACTGGGATATCTTCGATCGCCAATTTACCGAGGAACAACATAGGGATAAGTTCGGGAAGGCCCGAGGTGATAGCGCTGCGGATAAAGTTAATGTTTTCCACATAACCGCGCACATAGGAAATATCCTTAGTGAAGAAGCTGCCGCCTTCCACCATACCTCCACGGAAAACCCTTTGGGTGACGCGGTAACTGTCGGTCGCGCTCAGGTTTAATCCTCTGAAATAATTGAATACTTCAATAAAGTCGGCGCCATTTTCCGCCATGTCGACCGCGGCGACACGGTCGCTGATGCGTCGAGCTCGCCCTGGATTTGAACTGAGGGTTAGCATTTCCAGTAAAACAGCTAAACCCTCTTGAGTCGCGGCTACCCGCGGCGAACCGACACTGAGCCAAGTGGCGTGGGGTTGGGCTCGGCCATTAAGCGTAGTGCCGACATGTACCCAACCTTCGTGAACTTCGTATACATTGAGATCGGATTCGCTAAACATGGCTCTGCTATTGAGCTTAACGGTATCGCCACCCACAGCAGCGTCAGAAACGATACCGTCACTGAGGCGCACGCGCATATCATCGCTATGGAAGTACTTTTCTAAACGTTGACTAAGCACGTGGACCGCTTCGGGTGCGCTAATAATTTTAGGATGATGTTTATTCATGTGTCTCGCCGCAGGCAGCGAGAAAATGTAGCTGAGCTTATCGCCTAACTGGCGCAGCGTATGGCGATCGCCATGCAGTTTATGGCTAGCACTACCGTATAATTCTTGGCTTAATTTACCAAAGGTTGGCGTACCTCTATTTCCTAACATATCAACTACAAGGCGATATTGATCGACGTTGGCTACTAATATCTTGCCGAGTTTATCCCGTTTACCTAAACGTCTATGGATATCCTGTTTGAGGGAGGCGAGTTCTGCTTGGGTTTTGACTGGGTCAAAAGGTAAGGCAATGTTTTGATAGAACTCTTGCTTGATAGCCGGTAGTACAGTGCCCTTATTTGAGAGAAAACGCTCCTCCATTTCCCGCGGCCATTTGATGGCATCTAAGATTTTTATTGGCGTTTGGATGCGAATTAATTCATCGGAAAAACGGCGTAGATCTTGTTGATATTGGGCTAACGACTCAGACATTCCCGTATATCCTGCAGGTAATTTCAGCGAGAGAGATGTGGCTAATCATAGCCTTAAACCTCATTTATTCATATTGATTCGCAGACTAGCTGAGGAAATATACCGATTACATAAATTAACTGTTATCGGTTTTGTGAATCATTTTGGTGCACCTGTGACTATTTTAGCGCTGTGTGCATTGGATATAAATTAATAACTATCTGTTTCATATTGTTTTATTGATATGGCATTAAAGCTGCTTTGTTTTGGACTTAGAAATCGGTTGATTGGAGCAAAACATGGCAGCGATGAGTTATTTGAGTGTGATCGAGCGGTATCACGAATACGAAGCCACAGTGCATGAACTGATGGAGTCCATTTTAACTGGGATTGCCGATGCCGAGTTATTTAAACAACCTAAGGTCGATGTCAAAGCGATGAAAGGAATCGCGAAGAGCTATCCCTTTGTCGAGCTGATGTATTTACTCGATAGCCAAGGCTTGCAGATAAGTCAGAATATCGCTGTAGTAGACCACCAAATTGAGTTAATTCCGTTAGGTGGCAATCGTGATCGCAGCCAACGACCCTATTTCATTAATCGTGATGAGTCCGATGGCGTCAACATTACACGTCCCTATTTATCCAATGCCAGTGGTAATTTATGCCTCTCCGCCTCTTTAGCGATTTATCAACAGGAGCAAAAACTGGGTTATTTAGTGGTGGATGTGGACTTGACCCGTTTGATTGAATTTATGATGGGCGACAGTGCACGGCGGCGCGTAACGCCAGCATTTAAAGCGGTTTATGGCGTGATAGTGGCAGGGTTGTTTGTGCTGGTTACTGTATTGCTCTGGACCGCATTGCGGGATATTTACGGACTCTTTACGGTCGAGCGAATTGGCCAAGAGCCGCTGCAACCTTTTGGGATCATTATCTTTATGACGTTAGCTTTAGCGATTTTTGATCTCGGGAAAACCATTCTCGAAGAAGAAGTGCTAATGCATAAGGATATCTTTCGCCACAGCTCAACGCGGCGAACCATTACACGGTTTGTGTCTACCATCCTTATTGCCATTTCCATTGAGGCGTTATTGACTATGTTCAAGGCGTCACTCGGTGAGAAACAATATATTGAACCCGCAATTTGGATGATGTTAGCCGTAGTTGGTTTACTCGTAGGATTAGGTGCTTACGTTTATTTAGGCGCTAAGGCCGAATGGTTGCTGATTAAAACTCAAGCCTATAAAAGCGGTAAAAAGTGACTGTGAAACTGCAGCGTTTAATGTGGGCATAAGAGGGTTAAACAAAGTCTCACCCAGCACTGAGGGCTGGGTGAGATATTAGGTCTGAGTGGACACGAACTGTGTGAGTTCTAGATGAACACTCTGCGATTTAACGCAGCATCACCCTAATTTTGCCCACTAGATAGTGAGATCAAATAGGCTAGAAAAAATCGTCATCTCCTAATGCACGCTTTAACTCCGCCCGTTCGAGGTAGTCTTCTAAACGCTTTTTGACTTCACGTCTATGTTGCATTGCCTCGGCAGCTTTGCTGTTTCTCGGTGTGGTCATTGCCTCAAGTTCAGTATCGTTGGGCACGACTTCAGTAATATGAGCCATAACGAATTCCTCTTGTTGTTCCTAACGACTTTCTAACTAAAAAGAGTAGGGTAGAAAAGCAAATAATTTTGTGAGTCAGGGTGAAAAATTCTTCCCGTGTGCCGGATGATTCAGCTTGCCGCTGTTTGGCTTAAGCCTGAGGCTACAATTGGATATTTGATTAATTCAGTTCTTGCTTATTTTGTGATTGAGAGCACAACAGTGTCATCGATATATTCGGGTTAATTCCGAGTTAAATAGTAGGATAAACTTGAATTTAGACATATTTACAACAACACTTGTAACTGTGTTTATTGCTGATAGTTTGCTAGGGAATTGGCTCAAATGGACAAGGATGAGTTTTCTAAACTGCATAGCCCATCAAATAATATCTATTTTAGCGTGCTGAGCTCTAGCTGGCTGATGATTATCGCTGCTTTACTTTTCATGGGCATTTCCTGGTATGTGCTGGAGCAATATCTTAGAGATAGGGGTGAAGAGCGTTTCGAAAACAGTGTGCAAGAGTTAACCGAAGCGGTGAATCGCAGAATGCTTGCCTATGAGCAAGTCTTACGCGGTGGTGTTGGCTTGTTATTATCTTCAAATGATGTGACCCGAAAGGAGTGGCAAACCTATGTTGTCAATGCGCATTTATCTGAGTATTACCCAGGTTTTCAAGGCTTTGGCTATGCTCAGTTACTTAAGCCTGACACATTAGATAACCATGTCCAACACGTTCAGGCCGAAGGCTTTAAAGATTATAAAGTATACCCAGAAGGCGTACGTGATCAGTATTGCGTGATCTTGTATTTAGAGCCTTTTGATTGGCGCAATCAAAGAGCCTTTGGTTATGACATGTGTTCCGAGGCTAATCGGCGCAAAGCCATAGATCACGCCATTAGCACTGGCCAGCCAACTATCTCAGGCAAGGTGGCCTTAGTTCAAGATACGCCCGAAGATGCTCAAGCGGGTTTCTTGATGTATTTACCCATTTATCAAGGAACGGTGGCAACGGAGGTTGAACGGAAACAACAGGCGATTGGACTCGTATATGCGGCGTTTAGGATGGACGACCTCATGCAAGGGATTATGGGAGATCGATTCTCAGGTTTGAAACTTGCTATTTATGAAAACCCGCAGGCAAATGCAGACAGTTTAATGTTCACTAGCAGTAAAGTACTGCCAAATCAAAAAGATGTGTTTTATCAGTCACAGACCGACTTGATTGGCGGTAGGCAGTGGCGCTTGGACATTTCATCACAATCGCGTTTTATCTCAAGATCGGAAGAGACCCAAGGTATCTGGCTGCAATTTATCGGTTGTGCATTCATTTTGGCATTGTTTTACTCGGTGCTAATCATGGCGCGTAATCGATATAAAGAGTCATTACTTACCTCTGAGCTAATCGCGAATGAAAAACGCTTTAGACTCGTCATTGAAGCCTCTCCAAGCGCACTGTTTATGGTGGATAAGGCTGGAATTATTACATTGGTAAACACCCATGCCGAACGTTTATTTGGTTATGCCAGAGATGAGTTACTCGGCCGCTCTATCAATATGTTATTGCCAGACGCGCTGAGGGATGTGCACCAGCAGCACATGAATCATTATTTAGTGCAGCCGATTGCGAAAAATATGTCGATGCGGGATGACTTATTTGGCTGTTGTAAAGATGGCAGTCGACTCGCGATAGAAGTGGGGCTGACGCCTATTCATTTCAGTAATGGCATTTTCATTCTTGCGACAATTAACAATGTGTCTGAACGTAAGCGCATTGAAGTTCAGCGTGCAGAACACATGCAAGAGCTTGAGCGCATCAATCAAGAACTCGACCGTTTTGCCTATATCGCTTCCCATGATTTGAAATCCCCGCTACGGGGTATCGAGCAGTTAACCTCTTGGCTAACAGAGGATTTATCCGATAACACCAATGAAAATGAGCAGAAATATCTCTGGCTGATCCAAAGCCGTATTCACCGCATGGTGTTATTGCTCGATGGGCTATTGATGTTCTCCCGTATTGGCCGTGTCGATACTGAAACCACTGAGGTCAACAGTCGGCAACTGGTTGAAGATATGTTTGCGCTCGTTGCGCCACCTCAGGGGTTCGAATTAGTCCTCAAAGGGGAGTTTCCGAACTTCCATACCGTTCGCGCCTTGTTGGAATTAGTGATACGAAATTTAATCAGTAATGCCATTAAGCACCATGACTTAGTTACAGGTGTCATTACCGTTTTATGTGAGAGTACAAGTAAACATTATCTATTCAGTGTGTTGGATGATGGGCCAGGTATTTCGAGTGCCTATCAGAATAAAGTCTTCGAAATGTTTCAAACACTTAAACCTAGAGATGAAGTCGAAGGCAGTGGTTTAGGTTTATCACTTGTGAAGAAAACAGTTGAAAGTTTAGGCGGTAATATTCAACTCAAATCGCAGGGTAGAGGCTGTTGTTTTTACTTTACTTGGCCTAAGCACATAGTGAAAAAGGAGCTTTTATGAGAGCAGCAGATCAATATCAACAGGTCACTATTTTATTAGTTGATGACGATGATGTGGATTACATGGCCGTGCAGCGGGCGATGAGACAGCTTAGGTTACTCAATCCTTTAGTGCGCGCACGGGATGGCATTGAGGCACTCGCAATTCTCACCAGCTTAGACACAATTAAAGGCCCGTATCTAATTTTACTCGACCTTAATATGCCAAGAATGAATGGCTTTGAGTTTCTTGAGCGGATACGTTCAGATCCTTCACTTTCATCATCTGTCGTTTTTATGCTCACGACGTCGAGTACCGATGAAGATAGAATGAAGGCCTATAGTCATCATGTGGCTGGCTACATGGTTAAAACTGACATAAAAGACGGTTTTAACAATATTTTTAACATGCTTGAAGGTTACTGGCGAATAGTCGAGCTCCCATCCGCATAAGGTGAGTATATGGATTTACTACTGATCGATGATGATGAAGTCGATAGAACGGCAATTATCCGAGCACTTAGACAGTCGAAATTGACGTTTAATGTGATCGAAGCCAATTGTGCATTTGATGGGTTAAATCTTGCTTTAGAACGTCATTTCGACGGCATTCTATTGGATTATTTATTGCCCGATGCCAATGGGTTAGAAGTGTTAATTAAGCTCAATGCCATGACGCAAGATCAGACTGTGGTCGTGATGCTGAGTCGCTATGAAGATGAAAAACTGGCCCAGCGCTGCATTGAATTAGGTGCGCAGGATTTTCTGCTCAAGGATGAGGTTAATTCGCGGATACTAACCCGTGCGATTCGCTACGCAAAACAAAGATCTTCAATGGCATTGGCGTTACGTAATAGCCATCAAAAACTCAAAGAGCTGGCCGAGCACGACTCGCTCACTAAGTTGGTTAATCGTTATGGCTTTGAACTGTGTCTGAATCGAGCGATCGCAAGGGCGAAACGTTGCCACGATTATTTAGCCGTTATCTTACTCGATCTCGATGATTTTAAAGCGATCAATGACACTTTAGGCCACCAAACTGGTGATGTGCTGTTAGTTCAAGTGGCGGCCAGATTAAGTGAAGTGCTGCGCGATGGCGATATTATTGCCCGCTTAGGCGGGGACGAATTTGTCGTACTGGTGACGGATAACGATTATAAATATTTCCCCATGATAGTGGCCAATCGACTGCTAAAAGTCTTTGAGGACGTGTTTTGTCTCGGTGATAACGACGTGCTTATTGGTGCCAGTATCGGTGTGGCTTTTTATAATGAAGCGGCTTCGAATAGTTCTGAATTGATGAAATGCGCCGATATCGCCATGTATCGCGCTAAAAAGATGGGCCGAAATCAGATACAGTTTTATTCGGAAGCCTTAGATAAAGAGGTGCGCTACCGTAATCATATCGAGTCAAGTTTGCGTATGGCCTTAAAAAGACATGAGTTTAAGGTCCATTATCAGGCACAGGTTAATGCGAAAACCCATCAGTTGGTGGGGATGGAAGCCCTTATCCGATGGCAGCATCCAGTGGATGGCATTATCGCCCCCGATCAATTTTTACCTATTGCTGACGAAATTGGCTTAATGGATGACATTGATGATTGGGTGCTTGAACAAGCCTGCACCCAAGCTCAGATTTGGTTATCCCAGTTACAGCCTTTAGGCCAAGAATTTACTATTGCAGTTAACCTCTCCGCCTCTCAAATAGGCAATGAGAACCTGTTCGATAAAATAGTGCATATATTGACTAAGACAGGCTTGCCTGCTGGAGCATTAGAGCTTGAAATTACAGAGAATTGCCTTATTGAAGATCCCCATGCACATGCCAAAGTGCTCGATAGAATCGCCGGATTAGGGGTGCGTTTTGCCCTCGATGATTTCGGGACGGGTTTTTCGTCATTAGAACACATTAAACTGTTTCCGATCAGCGTGCTGAAAATCGATAAAAGCTTTGTCGCTTCCTACGATAAAGATGAAAAAGACACCCGATTGCTCGCCGCTTTACTCAACTTTGCCTATGGTTTTAATGTTATTTCTGTGGCGGAGGGAGTGGAAACCGTTGAGCAAGCAGAGTTTTGTACTGCGCGCCATTGCACGGTTTTACAAGGGTATTTATTTTCACGTCCCTTAGATACCGCGGCGTTTGAGGCCAAGTATATTCTGCCACTATTAACCCAAACTCAGCTCCCTGTGTGAGAGGTCTCGAACTATTTCAATAGCATAGTGATTTCGTCTGGTGAGGAATATTTTCTTGCTTTACACTGAGCAATAGACAAATATCAGCCCCTTTTTCTGTCGCTGTGCTTTTAGTGCTGCAGAACGGTTTATTCACTCATGCTTAAGTTGGTCACTCAGCAATGAAAATAGGTATTTTATCCCAATTCCCCCAGTTGTATTCGACGCAACGTTTAGTGGAGGCTTGTCAAAGCCGTGGACATGAAGCGGTCGTGATCAATACACTGAACTGCTACATGAATATTAATTCCATTAAGCCTAGCATTCATTATGAAGGCACTGAATTAGTTGGCTTTGATGCCATCATTCCGCGTATTCATGCCAGCGTGACTTTTTATGGTTGTGCCGTTGTTCGTCAGTTCGAGATGATGGGCGTGTATGCGGCGAATGATTCAATCTCTATTGCGCGTTCTCGGGACAAATTACGGGCGCTGCAATTGCTCTCCCGTAAAGGGATTGGCATGCCAGTGACAGGCTTTGCCAATAAGCCAAATGATATCCCCGACCTCATCAATATGGTGGGCGGCGCTCCGTTAGTCATTAAGTTACTCGAAGGTACTCAAGGGATTGGCGTGGTATTAGCTGAGACGAAAACGGCTGCTGAGAGCGTGATAGAAGCATTCTTGGGGCTGAAAGCGAATATCTTAGTACAGGAATACATTAAAGAATCCAATGGCAGTGATATTCGTTGTTTTGTTGTCGGTGACAAGGTCATCGCCTCTATGAAGCGCCAAGGTCCCGAGGGGGATTTTCGCTCTAATCTGCATTTGGGTGGCTGTGGTGAGGTGGTTAAAATCACTGCAGTGGAACGTAAGATGGCGATTGCGGCGGTGAAAGCGATGGGATTGGTGGTCGCTGGGGTGGATATTTTACGCTCTAATCGTGGTCCTTTGATCCTTGAGGTGAATTCGGCGCCAGGCATTGAAGGGATTGAACAAACCACAGGGATTTCAGTGACTGAGCCTATTGTTGAATATATCGAGAAAATGGTCGCTGCCCGTAAAACCAATAGACCTATTATTGCCTAATAGTTGATTACGCTAAAAAAACGCTACCGTTTAAGGTGGCGTTTTTTATGCTTAGAGCTTAGACGTAAGATCCTAAATGTTAGATCTTAGAGATCAAAGCTGTAGGAATAGCCGAGTACCAGTTTGGCATCATCATCGGTGAGATCGGTATCAGAAACCATGAACGACACTGTGCCCATGCTGGTATCTGCACTTAGTGTGACGTTATAGTCGGCATAGTTATCTTCGCCAAACCAAGATTGCACAACATCACCGCTTGAGTAGCCATAGTGCACTGATAAGCTAAGTTTTTCAGTGAGAGGCACAGAGACAGTCGCGGCAAGATAGCTGAGATCTTTATTATCTAACGGATCGGCGGCGACATCGTCACCGGCATTGATGACATGGGAGTAACCCAGTTCAAGCCACTTCCAAGTTACTGCAGCATGGAGTTCACCAAAATCAATGCTGCCAGGAGCGTCTGGGTAGGCGTAGTAGAGGTAGCCAAAGTCGTAACTGATGTCTTCGGTAATATTGCCACCATAACCCGCGTAGAGATCTAGCTCGTAGCTCGTATCATCACCAAAATCCACATTCGATGCCCAAGTGCCGGCATAAAATCCAGAATCATGGCTGTAGTCAATCCCACCTTGGATTGCGACCGCATCTTTAGTTTGGGTCGCACCGCGCCATAGGTAATTAGAGGTACCACCAATGTTGCCTGATACGGCTGCAAAGGCATTGCCAGCCAGTAACATTCCCGTCGATAAGGCCAAAACGCTATACAGTGATTTCTTCATGCTCATCCCCTCGATTGACTTATTTATCGATTCACCATTGGCGCACTTAAGTAAGCAGTGGTCATTAGTGCATCTTGGTTTTTTTCTAAGAAGGGATTTGCTAATCACATGCCACTATTACAATCATATGTAAAACAATACATTAGAATATCAAGTGTTAATGAAATGTTTTTATTTGCCAGCTTATGGGGCAGAGGCGCACTCTTGTTGTGCAAAAAATATTCAGGGTTTCACTGGAAGAAAGCAAAAAAAAACGCCTCACAATGGAGGCGTTGTTTTGAATTTTCTCGCTTAGTTTACGCTGTCGCGTAGGGTTTTACCCGCTTTAAACTTAGGCACAGTCGCTTCAGCGATTTGAATTTCTTTACCCGTTTGTGGGTTACGGCCAGTGCGAGCAGCACGAGTCGCAGTTTCAAACGAACCGAAGCCTACGATGGAGATTTTGTCACCATTTTTCATTGATTCGGTAATGGCTGCTTCAAAAGACTTCAATGCGCGTGCGGCTTCTACTTTCGTTAGATCGGCATTTTCTGCAATTTTGGCGATAAGTTCAGTTTTGTTCATTTTTATTGTCTCTTCTTTCCGTAGATTTATTTGAAATAAGCGTGCCTAACATGCCATAAGGTTCAGCGCTTGGAAAGCCTTTTGCGTCTAAGCTGCCGCAGGATGTTCGGTAAAGCGCAGAATATTTACTCAGTTCGTGACTTAAGTTTTATTCTGGTTTCATTCTTCTAACAGTTGATAGAGTAATTTTTTAACCAATTTGGGTTCAAAGGGCTTGTCGCATAAGGCATTCACCCCCGCTTGGGACACATTGCTGAGGTGGGTATCGTTGGCTTCGGAAGATACCATTAAGATGGGAATGTGCGATTGCTGGCTTTCGCTGCGAATATATTGAGTCAGCGCAAGACCATCTACGCTGGGCATATTGTAGTCAGTGATGACTAAGTCGAACATATTGTTTTTCATCAACGCTATGGCCTGTGCACCATCTTCGGCCTCGGTAATCAGTTTCATCCCTAAGTTACCGATAGTGCGTTTAATGACATTTCTTGCCATACGGCTATCATCGACCACTAATACGCGCACATCTTGCACATCGAAGTTACTGAGGTCGAGTTCATCGTGGCTGAGCAGATCGATAGTGGCATTTAAGGCTGTGGCTAAATGGTCGGCACTGAAGGGCTTAGGCAGGATAGCGACCACACCCGATTGGCGGAATATCTCAAGTTGCTCACGGCGACACTCACTCGAGACCAGCATAAATTGAATATCTTTGCAGTCCGCGTTAGCCCTTAGGTAACCCAAAAGATCAATGGCGGTGCCATCATCAAAATGCATGGCGCTGGCGATAAGATCGGGTTTGTGGCGAGCAATAATATCTTTAGCCGCTTCGATATTTTCTGCGGTTTGAATGCTGAGAATACCTTCTTGTTGCAAGCGCTGAATAATTATTCGACGCTGGATATCTGAAGGTTCTACCAAAAGAATGGATAGTTCACTGGGCGATAAATGGCTCATAGTCTACTTCAAGTTAAGAGTCGCAAGTATTTTATTGGGTCGCTAAGCTACGCTATTAGTAACAGCTTAGCAACAAATGTCCATTACCGTGTTTGACGGGTCAAATAATGACTCGTGACCTTAGAAAATGCGATCCAATACTGCAAGAGTAAAATGACAATAATGCTTATTGTCAGCGGCAACATAGGAATATTGTGGCCAGAAACAATCACTTTTACATCTTCAGGGGTAATACGATAGGCAATAATCGCTGTGATACCTAGGGCAGAAAATCCTAAGGTTTGCATGCCGATATAAATCTTCAATACTAAGCTCGACCATGGCGTGCGCATCATTATGCCAACGAGCACGGGGAGGACGCCTAGGGTGAATACATCAAAGGATTGCGTTGTCACGGCCCGTAAAAGTGCGGCAATGCTGAAGAGGCAATATAAAGAGATCAGTAGCATAAGACGTTTAGGCATAGATGGATATGTAGACAGGTAGCGAAGAAGATGAGCAAGTGTAGGAAATGCCCTAATCCGAGTCCAGCATAACCTTAATATCGTGTAGAATAAGCCTTTTGCGAAAGGCTTATTCTATTAGGTGAAGTTTATGACAGAAGTTGAGTTTTGGGGTTTAGTCACGCGTACGGAGGCGGCGCAATCACAGGAGTCTTTGGCTCAAGCACTGAAGCAGAAACTCGCCGAACTGAGTAATGAAGAGTTAAAAGCCTTCGATAAAATATTTGGTCAGCAGATGCGCCGTAGCTATTTGTGGTCGGTTTGGGGCGCGGCTTACATTATTACGGGCTGTGATTCTGAATATGCCTTTGCCGAATTCAGGTGTTTTTTGATTTCACTCGGCAAAGAAATCTACGATGGTGTGGTTAATCAGCCTGATACTTTAGCGCGTTTAGCCGCTTGGCCTGAGCGAGATGCCTATGCTTATCCCTTTGTGGATGAATACGATCTTATTGCTGGGCAATTATATGAAGATAGAACCGGTGATGAATTGCCCTTTATGCCATCGGGCAAGGCGACGCCCGTGGGGAAAAAATTTAGCACTAAGTCCAAGGATTTAAAGCAACAATACCCTGAGCTCAGCGCCCGTTTTCCATTTTAATCTTGCAATCGCTTATGAGCGTAAGCAGGCATTGGTTGTGACATCGAAGGTCATGCCGTATTTAGGGCAGATGTCATTCATAAACTCATGTTCTTGCACGGTTAATTGCTGAGTAAAATCTTGCTTAAGCTGCTCAGTCATTTGGGTTTCAGCCGCATGTTGCGTCTTAGCCAATTTGCTAAAATGAGCGTTAACTGCCTGTTGTTGGCTGATGGTCAATGGCGCCGCATGGCTTGAAAGACTTATGCAAGTTCCGATCGTTAGCAGAGCCAGTAAAGCGAATTTATGTGAGTAAGAATTTGATAAATTTGCTGTTTTTAGGTTCATAGGTAAGCTCCAAGTTAAAAATTACGTTTAACACGTCAGTTCTAAATCGTGCATCCTTAGACGGTAAAGAAAACGAGTTGTACTGTGAGGGGCTTAGCTTATTGTATAAATATTGAACCTATGCTGAACGGTTAGTTAGCGCTCATTCTTCATTTCTTTGCATTGAAAGCCTTGCTTGCGTGTATCGAACTGGCACATAGAACCACATTCCCAAGGTACATCGTCGTAAAAGGCCGATTGTTCGCGTGCAAAATCGCGGCAGGTCTCATAGCTGTCAAAGTTATCGGTTTTTTTATACTTTCCAGAGTCATAGCCATGGTTATAGATAAAGGCAGACCAAGTTTTAGGGCCGGTATTTTTATCACTCGGGGAGATAAACCAAATCGCACTAACCACGCATGTAAACAGGATAAGAATGAACACAGGTACAACGGGGAATTTCATTTTATTAAGTGAGCCATGTAAACAATAGCGGAAGGATAACGTTTTTTTTGTGGTTATGCGCGTAAAATGTTCACAAATTGATAACTATGCACTTACTTAGTGCAGTCTCGATACAAAAAGATACGTGTCAATTGTGGTTATCAGATAAAATTTACGTATTTATACAAAAGCTTACACAGCATTAGCTGTACTTATATCAGTTTTGCGTTAAGCTCTAGTTCAGGTTAGATTTTGTACTGTGGTTCTCAGAAAGTTATCTAGGCCTTGGAGGCAAACATGAAAATTCAGTCCCTTTTACTCGCAGGTGTATTAAGTTGCAGTGCGGCTTGGGCAGCCGACGAAGCGCCTGTGAATCCCGTCACCGAAGATGGGGTGGTTAAAATTGTTTGGCAAAGTCCTAAGGATTTTCGCGATATCAAATCATCGGGGGAAATCCAATCCCGCTATGAAAAGCGCTTATTTGAGACCTTAACAGAAAACATCAATAAAGAAGCTGCGAAGATTTTAAAGCCGAATCAAAAGCTTGAAATGACTATCACCGATGTTGATCTGGCGGGTGATATGCGCCCAACCTTTGGCGCGACCGCCAATGATTTACGCATTATTAAAGACATTTATCCACCGCGTATAACTTTTTCCTATCAAGTTTTAGAAAACGATAAAGTGATTATTGCGGGTGATGAAAAACTGACGGATATGGGTTTCATGGATGGGATTAAATCTTTAACAGATAAACCTTTTATGTACGAAACCAAAATGTTGACTGATTGGTTAAAGAAGACGATTGCCCCACAACTTTAATCGTCAATCCTTCAATTGTTAAATCGGTCACTTAAGACTCAAGCACTGAGCGCTTGAGTTTCGATAGTAAGGTGATTTTCTAACAGGTAAAATCCGTTATTCGCGGATTTTGCCTGTTTTTTTGCCCGGGCACTTAAGGTCGACAGGCTGTGTTCATTGGCGTTAAAGGTCAGTGCTGGTGGCAAGATACCCACGCACAGGCTGATCAATTGATGGTAGCAGGCTTCGCCTTGTCTATCGTCGGCGAGCATCTCTTGAGCTTGCCAATGCTCGGCGCTGTAAAACAAATGCTTATGGGTTTCAAAGTCCGCTAGAATTCGTTGGCAACGGCTGATCATATGTTCACAGGTGCTGATAATCACAAAGTCATCGCCGCCCACATGGCCGACAAAGCAATTGTCACTTTTATATTTCAGTAACAGATTAGTCACTTCACAAATCACTTCATCGCCGCGACAAAAGCCATAAATATCGTTATAGGGCTTAAAGTTACATAAATCAAAATAGGCTAGATAAAAGTGTTTCTTTTGGATTTTAAGGCGTTTTAATTCCTCCTGAATGGGCACATTGCCCGGCAAGTCTGTCAGAGGATTTGCATGGCGGGCCATCTTAATTCTGTGCTCTGTGATCCTTTGCAGTAAATCTTTAGTGTGGCCTATGCCGAGCAGTTTGCCTCGGCGAAGTATGATGAACTGCTGAGCGACTGTATTGGCCGTCTCTGAGGTCAGCAATTGGCTCACAGTAGATAAGGGTTCGTTGGCCTCAATTTGGATGACCTGCGGGTCCATCACTTCACTTACGGCATGATTCTCATGCAAGGCACGACCATAGGGCGTACTGAAAAGTTCGAGTAAGGTCGCGCGGCTGATAATCCCCAGCGGCAACTGATTATCGACTACCACAACCGCCTGCAGTGCGGGTTGCGAGCTAAAGGTGTCACTTAAAAATTTGAGTTTGAGTGTGGGCGCCACTGTGATGGCGTTCGTGCACAGGCTTTCGGCGGATTCGCTGTATCTAGGTTGAATCTGAGTATTGTTTGGCACTAAGGTCGCTTTCATCGCGCGGCAGGGGAGCACTTCTGGACGCCCTAGCAAATAGCCTTGGCAATAGACGATACCCAGTTGTTTGAGTACGGCTAATTCCTCTTGCGTTTCAATCCCTTCTGCTATCACTTTGCAGGTTAAGCTTTGGCATAACTCCACAATCGAGCGGACAAACTCTTGTTTGACAGGGGTCGAATCAATTTCATGGATAAAGTGGCGGTCAATTTTGACATAGTCGGGCGACAATTCTGACCAGAGCCTTAAACCTGAATAACCCGCACCTAAGTCATCGATGGCCGTTAAAAAACCTTGGCTGCGATAATGATTCAAGCAAGATTTGAGTAAGTCGATATCATCGGCGGGATATTGCTCCGACAGCTCAATCACCACCTGCGATGGTGCTATGCCGAGTTGTTGCAACAGCTGTAAGGTCATGCCCTTGGGGTGCGCGGGATCTAATAATGCCTTGGGTGAGATATTGATAAACAGCTTGCCTTGGAACTGACGCAGCTTAAATTGCTCGAGTGAAATGCGCCGACAAAGGGTTTCTAACTCGCTTAACTTGCCTTCATGCTCGGCGGTCTGAAATAGCGGCACTGGAGAGTATAACGGGCTGTGTTCAGGGCCGCGGCTCAAGGCTTCAAAACCGTGGATCTTATGTTCTAATATATTGAAAATTGGCTGAAATAAGGGACTGATTGCCGCTTTAGAAATTATTTTATCGAGCTCTTTAGCCAAATCTAAACTTGTCATTACGTCAGCCCCTTCGTCTATGTGAGCGGAGTCTATGACTTAGAAATGACAAAATGATGACAATTTTGAGGGAGCTTAGCGTTAGCTATGCTGGGGTTTGAGTGGATAGCAGATGAAAAGAGCTGAATGCCAATGGCGAGTTTCAGCTCTTAATCAAGCTTAGCTTTGCGTCTTAAAGGCCTGCAATGTTTGCAGTAACGCACCGAGCTGGCGCACATAGGTTTCGAGTTCTTTAGGATCGAGCGCCTCATATTCTTCCATGCGAGTTAAGTCATCGACCAACTCTTGTACATAGGGTAGAAAACGATTACTCGAAGCGATAAAACCTTGTTCTGCCGTGAATATGCTGGTGAAGTTTCCATGGCCAGCTTTCTTTAGCTCATCTAACTTAGCGTCGGCGTCTATGGCTTGGCGATAGGCGATTTGAAGATTCTCTTTCAGTTGCTCTATAACCTTGGTATGTGGCATAACAGCGTCTCATTGCAAAATTTGCAGGAATTATAAGGGGCAAAGGATATGGCAACAAGCCAATGGCGATTAATTGCATCAATCTGTTTTCTGGCGTTGACGGGTTGGAGTACCAAAGCGGTGAGTGCCGAAACCGATAAGACGCCATTTTATCAAGTGCAATGGCAAGGAAAGAGCGCGTATCTACTGGGTTCGATTCATATTGGACGTGCCGATTTTTATCCTTTACCCACCCAAATTGAAACCGCGCTTGGCAAAGCGAAGGGCTTAGTCGTAGAAGTCGATATGAATAAAGCTGATAGCAATGCCTTGCTGCGCCAATACGGCCGCGCCGATAAAACCAAAGGTTTAGATTGGCAGAGCCGAGATAAACAAACGGTTGAGAGCATGACGCCCTATTGCGCTGCCACGGCCAATGTTTGCCAGTCGATTCAATCCTTCGCGCCTTGGCTGCAAGCCACGCAAGTTAACTTAATACGTTATAACAACTTAGGTTACAGCACGGATTATGGCGTTGATATGCAGTTGATTGCCCGCCATGCGGCTTTACCTGTGTATCAGTTAGAAACCGCCGAGTCGCAATTTCAGTTATTAGCGTCCTTTGATAGCCAAGCGCAGTGGTCTATGGTGCGTGAGGCGATTAGTACGTCGGATGCAGACCTTTTGTCGTTAATTGCGGCTTGGCGTTCGGGTAATGAAGCTGAGCTTGATAACATAATGCAGGAGCAAATGGGCGGCGAGGACGACACTGAAATGCTAGAGAAAATTCTCTGGCGGCGAAACCATGTGATGGCCGACGGCATTATAAAATTAATGGGCTCGACTGACGTGGCTTCACCATTATTTGTGGTGGTTGGTGCGGGTCATGTGGTGGGCGATAAGAGTGTGGTGCAATTGCTAGAACGAGCAGGCGCCAAAGTGAGCGCCTGCTGGAAACAGACCTGCGAGTAATCGTTTAGGATACTGGGTTTATAACCAAGCGCATTTAAACTGCTGGACTCTGCCCTAAAAAGTGTACATATCGACCTAACGAAATATAGGGCTCGCGTTGCGAATACTCGAGCTCCATTTGCAGCAGTTTTTGATAATCGAAATCCACTGGCTGACTTTTTTTCAAATAGTCGTGGATCACCCGCACGCCAGACTGACAGATGAGTGACATCTGCCACTCGCTAAACCAATCTTTAACCTCTTGAATATAAAGTGGGTGCGTGGGTGTTAGCCGCACTTTCTTCTTTACTTTTAAATCTGCGGCGACGTAATCGAAATTGCCCGACACTAAGGCATGAAAGCGCATGGCTTCTTTGTTGTAAAACATCAAAGAGAATAATCCCGCGGGTTTAAGCATAGTGAGTAGGCCCGCCATCGTGGGCTTAGCATCCGTTAACCATTCGACGACTGCATGGCACAATATGATATCGAAATAGCCATGTTGCTCGGCCGATAGTGCTTGAATAGGCGCATGGATAAGCTGGATAGCTAATGGTTCAGGCGATGCATCTATCTGCTCTTGCTCTTGCGCTTGCGCCAACATCTCCGCTGAGATATCGCATAGCACCACTTCGTGGCCGAGGCGGGCTAATTTTTGGCTAAAGTAACCAAAACCACCGCCTGCATCTAATACTCTGAGTTTTCTATTCCCCAGTTTTGCTAGCGCAGGTGCGAGGTCGCGCCACAGTACGGCGGCACGAATGTCGCCTTTAGGCGTACCATAAATATTTTTCGCAAATTTTTGCGCGAGCTTGTCAAAATTCTTATCTTGCACGTGATAACTAGGTTAAAGAGAGTGGAACGATAGTGTGGCACAGACGTAAATTTTTCGCACTCAGGAGATGTTATCGCCGAGTCGAGATGGACAGATTTACATCGTGATATTTTAATCTATTGATTTTATTGGTAGTAATTATTCCTACTAAACTTAGGGATACACAGAACTCTGTCCTCTGGGTTATAATCACGCCGTTTTCGACAAACCTGACTCTATAGTTGTCCATTCGGTGAGTCAGCATCAGCCCTTATTAAGACGCAGCACAGCCTGTTTTACACTCGTTATCAACTTGATTGAGCAGACGTTACTCGTCTGTGCGAGGTAATTTATGGCAATGCATTTATGTGCCAAGGGATAGTTAATTAAAAGGTACTCAGACTTGAATAATGCATATTGTGTTGAATTGAACGCGATGCCGTCGCTGTTTTCTCTTTATCGCAAGATCTTCTTTGGCCGTAAGCCGGGTTGGGATCAGCAACCGCTGCCCTACATAAAGGTGACTGCGCCACATGTGACTGTGTCTGAAACTAAAGTAAGCCAATACGCGCAGGTGTGTGGTTTTCAATTTGACGGTAAAGTGCTGCCGCCAACCTATCTCTATGTGATGGCATTTCGCCTGCATGCGGTGATTTTTACCCACGATGGCATCACTTTCCCGCTGCTTGGGATGATCCACCTTAAGAACCGCATTCAAGTGTATCGCCCAGTGACGGTTGACGAGACTTTCTCCCTCGAGTGCGCCTTGACCACAAGCCGTGAGACTGATTCCGGCTTAGAGTTTGAATTTGTGTCTAAGGCGTTTGTGGGTGAAGAACTCGTTTGGGAATCGCTATCCACCTATTTATATCGTATCGATGTTGCTGGACGCCGGGTTCGTCCACCTAAAGCCATTGATATGGCGTGGGAAACGCCGCAAAGCTGGCGCTTGAGTGAAGATTTAGGTCGTCGTTATGCTAAGGCGTCTGGCGACTATAACTTGATCCACTTGCATCCTGTGCTCTCAAAGCGTTTTGGTTTTGATCGCGTGCTCGCCCATGGTATGTGGTCTAAGGCCCGTTGTTTGGCGGAGTTGATGCCAAGCATTGGCGATCGTCCATTTACTGTGGATGTGACCTTTAAACTGCCACTGTTGATGCCTGCTGATGTCGGGTTTGGCTATGAGCAGAACACCGATAATATGGTATTTGAATTACGTGACAGCAAAGGTCGTCGCCCGCATTTAAGTGGCGATGTGCAGTTTTAAGTCGCATTCAATAATACATATAACAACGGCGCCTTCTGGCGCCGTTGTTGTTTATGGTTGTTGCGTTTGGGAGGTAAAAATTAAGGTACGCTGTGACCCATAGATGCCTGCCAAATACTGAACCATTGCTGGCGATCGAGCTGGATCTCATTGGAGGCAACGGCGCGCTTTATCCGCTCGATATTGCCACTGCCAATAAGTGGCACGGGTCGGCTTGGTAGCATACGAACCCAGGCATAAATCACTTGGCTGATATCTTGGGCTCCCACTTGCTCGGCGATGAGCTTGAGGGTTTGATGCAAGCGAACCGCCTGTGGGTTCGTGGTTTCAAAAATCCTTCCGCCTGCTAAGCACGACCAAGCCATAGGCCGAATACGACGTTGCTGGCACAAATCGAGCGTACCGTCGTGTAAGGTGCTCATCGCCAGTGGCGAGAGTTCCACTTGATTGGTGACTAAAGGGGCATCTAAGCGCGATTGCAACAAGGAAAACTGTGCATTAGTGAAGTTCGATACGCCAAAATGTTGTACTTTGCCTGCTTGTTTGAGGCTCTTAAATGCCTCGGCGACCGCATCAGCGTCCATTAGGGGATCGGGTCTGTGGATCAGCAGCAGATCTAAATAGTCAGTATTGAGCTGTTTAAGGGAATGCTCGACACTGGCAATAATATGCTCACAGGAGGTGTCGTAGTGATTAACATAGCGCTCAGGGCGGCAGGCAAACGCGGGTTTAATACCGCATTTACTGACAATTTGCATCTGTTGGCGCAGTGCTGGCTTTAAGGCTAATGCCTCGCCAAACAAGGTTTCGCATTGATATTCGCCATAAATATCAGCGTGATCCATAGTGGTCACGCCTAATTCTAGGTATTGCTCAATCAGGCTAAGGCGCTGCATGGGCGTCATGTCCCAGCTTTCCATTCGCCAGAAACCAGCAACAAATTCAGAAAAAGTGAAATGGGACTCGCTCATGCTGTTCCTCTTTGGGACTGTGTGCTTTTGATTTATAGGGCGCAGGGCAAAATATTTGATGCAGATTAAGGAATCGCTCATTAACCCTTTCGATGGCTATATATCTTAAAGCCAATCACCTAATATCCGCCCTATTCAATGAGTGTTGTGCTTAGCAACACCTCATACTAAACCAAAGCGTATCTGAAAGGGAGAAATCGACGCATGCTGACAGATATGGATATTTCGAGTCGCGCAAGCCTTAAAAACATCACCGAAATTGGCGCCGACTTAGGCCTGTTACCCGAAGAGATGATGCTATTTGGTCACACTAAAGCCAAGGTGGAGCTCAGTGTGTTGCAGCGTTTAGCGGGGCAACGCAAAGGTAAATTGATTATCGTCACCGCAGTTACGCCTACTCCCCACGGTGAAGGTAAAACGGTGACGAGCATTGGCTTAACGCAATCGTTAAATGCCATAGGCCAAAAGGCCTGTGCTTGTATTCGCCAGCCCAGTATGGGACCTGTATTTGGGGTGAAAGGCGGTGCTGCGGGTGGCGGTTATGCGCAAGTGGTGCCCATGCAGGAGATGAACTTACATCTCACGGGTGACATTCATGCCGTCAGCAGTGCCCACAATTTAGGGGCGGCGGCGATTGCGGCGCGGTTATTCCACGAGGCGCGCTTAGGTAAAACAGAATTTGAAGCGCAATCTGGACAAGCGTTTTTGGCTATCGATCCCAAGGAGATCCGCTGGCACCGAGTGGTCGATCATAATGATCGCTGCCTTAGGCAAATTCATGTGGGCTTAGGTGATAATAACGGCCCAGAGTACGGATCTAGCTTTGATATTACCGCCGCCTCTGAGTTGATGGCGATTTTAGCCTTAAGCCATGATTTGGCGGACATGCGGGTGCGGATCGGTCGTTTAGTGTTGGCCTTAAATACCCAAGGGCAAGTGATTACCGCCGAAGATTTAGGTGTCGCTGGGGCGATGACGGCCATCATGGCCGATGCGATAAAACCGACGTTAATGCAGACCTTAAATGGCTCGCCTTGTCTGATCCATTCGGGACCTTTTGCCAATATTGCCCACGGTAACTCGTCAATTATTGCCGATGATATCGCCCTCAGGCTGGCGGACTTTGTGGTGACCGAAGGCGGTTTCGGCTCGGATATGGGCTTTGAAAAGTTCTGTAATATCAAGGTACGTCAATCGGGTCAGGCGCCAGCCGCCGCTGTGTTGGTGACGACTTTAAAAGCGCTGAAGGCCAATAGTGGCTTGGCAACTGAGGTGGATAGCAATGTATCAAATATCCATGTGCCAAACATCAGTGCGACAAATAGCAATGCGACAAATATCAATGCCTTAGAACAGGCTCGACTCGAAGCGGGCTTTGCAAATTTAAACTGGCATATCAACAATGTGGCGCGTTATGGCATTCCTGTGGTGGTTGCGATTAACCGTTTCGCCACTGATTCCGATGCTGAGTTGCAATGGCTAATGGAAGCCGTCAACGCGAGTGCCGCCTTTGACTGTGAAATTAGCGATGCCTTCATCCAAGGGGAAGCGGGCGCTATCGCCTTAGCGCAGACTGTGGTTCGCGCCGCTGAAACTGAAAGTCAGTTCAAGCTGTTATATCCAGATGAAGCGTCATTGGAGGCAAAGTTATCCACCTTAGCCGAAGTGGGTTATGGCGCTGCAGGCGTGAGTCTGTCTATCGAGGCGAAACAACAGGCGCAGCAACTGACCGCGCTTGGCTATGGACATTTGCCTTTGTGTATAGCCAAAACGCCGTTATCCATTAGTCACGATCCTAGCTTAAAGGGCGTTCCTAAGGATTTTGTGGTGCCAGTGCGAGAGTTAGTGTTACATGCGGGGGCGGGATTCATTACCGCCTTAGTGGGTAATGTGATGACTATGCCAGGACTTGGGCTGAAACCGGGATACTTGAAAATCGATATTGATGCCAAAGGCGAGATAGTCGGTTTGGGCTAACGCTTAGATACAAAACTAACTGTGCTGAGATAGAAAAGGGCGAGCTGACAGCTACGCCCTTTGACTCAGTTAACGTGCTAATACTGTTGTAGTGCTAACGCTTTAGCGCTGTTTTAAAAAGGTTACTTCGTGGTTTGATAGATATGCACATCGCGCTGCGGGAACGGAATGCTGATCCCTTCGGCGTCAAAACGCATTTTCACTTCACGGGTAATGTCCCAATACACTTCCCAATAATCTTCCGGTTTCGCCCAAGGGCGCACGATAAAGTCGACCGAAGATTCCCCCAGCAGATGCAGTTTAATCGTTGGCGCTGGCAGTGCTTGCACCTTTGGATGCGCCTCGACGATGGATTTGAGAATCGCTTCAGCATGTTCGATATTGTCGCTGTAACCAATACCAAATGTCATATCCACTCGACGTTGGTGCTCGGCCGTGATGTTGTTAATAGTGTCGCCCCAAATCTTATTGTTAGGAATAATAAGACGTTGGTTATCCATGGTTTTAATCGTAGTCGAGACCAGACTCATGTGGCTTACTCGACCCGTGACGCCAGCGGCGTTGATCAAATCACCCACATCGTAGGGACGATAAATTAAGATCATCATGCCAGAGGCAAAATTCGACAGGGTATCTTGCAGGGCAAAACCAATAATCACACCCGCGATACCAAAGCCTGCGAGTAGCGGCCCAAGTTCGATCCCAAGCTGGGACAGGGCGACCAAGAGTCCTATGGTAAAGACGGCTTTGCCTGATAGCGATGTGAAGAAGTCTTGTAATAACTTGCTCAAATTCAACTTAGAATTGCTAACGGTATTCTTCACTATCTGTTTGGCTAACTTGCCGGCTAGACCCGCGATAGTTAAGATCAAGCAGAATACAAACAACTTAAACACGACGGTAGGGCCATGATTTATAGCTTGTTCCTGCGCCGTGTTCAGCCATTGCTCGACTAAGCTCGAGGCCACATCAAAGCTCAATACGTCCTGAGTAATATCGCCTGACACACTAAACAAGGTCTTTTTCAGCGCGGCGGTGTCTTGGCCTAAAGCATCGAGTAAGTTGATGTCGATATTTAAGCTTTGGCTATTTTGGGCCAAACGTTCCTTTAGCATCATCACATGGCTAGTTTGCGCCGACGTGACATTTTTACCGGCATTGGTTGCGGTATCGACCGCAGCTTGCAGTTGCTGCTGAGTGTAAGTCACTAAGCTTTCAAGCATATCTGCACGCGCAATCAAAATTTGCAGCAGGGACTTTTGTGCTTCGCTAACATCTTGGCCAACCTGTTCGAGCCAATTGAGTGTCTCGAGTTGCTGTTTGTAATAGGTGTCTTTGTCTAATTCGCGCTTAGAGATATCGAGCAGAATCGCATCATCTGTACCCGAGCCTAATTGCTGCTCTAATTTATCAATGTTGTCATCGATATAGCTATCAATCTGTTGGATGTAGTTCAATTGCCCTTGGATCAATGGCTGCAGAAAAGCACTGTCGATCGGTGTTGCTTCGAGCAGATCTTTAATCTTATTACGTAACTGTAAGGTTTTGTTTTGAATGCGATATTCGACAATCGTCTTCAACTCACCTTTTGCATGTTTTAGTTTATGGATATCGGTATCGATAGCCTGTTGCAACATAGCCAGTTCAGCTTTGACCGCCACAGGTGTGGTTGATGTGTTATCGGTTACCGCGACAGGTTCGGCTTGCGTTGGAGATGAAAGGCTTAACAATGGAATAAATAGGGCAAACACTAGAGCGAGGTAGCGATGCATAGGAATGGTCTTAAGTTGAAATATGTTTGGTTATGATAGTGGCTGCCGGATTGACTGTAAAACGCCGTCGCGTGAAATTGGCCTCGGAGCTAAGGTTTTTTGTAGCAAGGATGTATCTGGCTTACTGCTGGGCTCGTGGCTTTACCCGTATCTTCGACAATATTAGCCTTTTATCAGTATTTGCTGGCCGTAGTCTGGCAGGGATCTGGTAAACTTGCGCATCGCTATTTAGGAATCGTGTTTTCATGTTGTGTTCCCATTGTAATCAGTACATCAAGGTCAGTGACATCACCCAACAAAGAGGCAAAGGCTTCGACGCCCAAGTGCGTTGTCCTCACTGCACCGCTTGGTTAGGCCGTAGCCCAACATTGGCTAAGCTTAAGTTATTAGGCTTTTATTTGAGTGTGTTTACAGCGGGATACAGTTATTTCGATGCCTCAGTGCGGCACTTTGCGATCCCTGTGATGATTTTTTCGCTGATGTTGTTGTTCGTGAGTCACTTTATGGACCAAGTGATCACCATTGAAGCGCCGGAACCCGTCGATGATAGTGACCAAAGACAAAAGTACCGATAACGAGAAGACAATTTGTTGAGGCACAAATGAGTCGAGCGCCTTTAGCGGGCGCTCAAGGTATAGCTAATAAGGTGTTTATTGTGGCGAATTATCGCCGTCGCGAGTGGGCCTTTGCTTACTGAACGACTTGTTCTTGGGCCGCTAAGGAATGCTCAACGTAGTAAATTCCACCAAATATCACCACACTGAAAATCACTATCCCTAAGATAATCCCTAAGTTTTCACGAAAAAATGCTAGCATGTGAGTGGCCTTTTGGTGGTTGAAAATGGACGCCATATCGAGCTCAATTTTGCCGCTGTGCTCGCTGACATAAAAACTAAATACACTATAGTTACACTCACTTAAGCTAATCTTAAATGCGCTCTTTTAGCAGCATTCCCGCAAGGATTCGCCGTAATGGGCGAGGCCAGTTGTCGCTAAGATTACCCACCTCAAATATCTTGTAACCTTTTGCAAAGTGATTACCTTATTGCAACTTGCTATGGCCCTGACATAGACTTATGCAACTTTTTAACTATGGGGACGACTGAGTGAGACTTAAACGTCACATTAGACGCACGATTTCGATATGGCTTTCGGCCATCTTGATATTGCTGTCTTTTGCCGCCTCAGCCCATAGTGTGACCCATCTTGACGATGGGGCTAAGACCCACTGTACCCTGTGCTTCCATCAGCACCAGCTCAACAAGATTTTATTGACCCAACCGCTGACGTTCAATTTAGGCGTGCAGCATTTCGATGTGGTCGAATTTATTTTACCCCCCTCCATTTCTGAACACGTCAGTGTTTATCGCAGTCGTGCGCCACCTGCCACGCTCTAAATCAACTCAAACATTTTAACTTATTGTATTTCTTGATGACTTTATATTAGTCGTCGAGTGCTAGTTGTATTTTGGAGATATCATGACTGTTTTAAATACCCGAATTTCTTTGGTGGCTTTGGCGTGTGCGTTTGTTTCGCCTAGCCTATTGGCTGAAGATTCGAGCCTAACGAACCCAGCGATCAGCGCCGTATTAAATGGTTACTATCAAACGGGTGAGCGTCCATTAGCCGAGAGCCCGGATGGCTTTGGTTTAGGTGAGACTGAGCTGGCCCTGAGCGCCAATATCGATGATATGTTTTACGGTAAAGTCACTGCTGTGGTTGAGATGCATGACGGTGAGACTGAGCTGAATCTTGAAGAAGCCTTCATTCAAACCATGGCGATGTCAGCGGGATTTTCTATCCGTGGTGGCCGTTTCCTATCGGACATTGGTTACCTCAATAACCAACATTTACACACAGATTCTTTCACCGACCGTCCTGTGGTTTACCGTGCATTTTTAGGTGGCCATTATTTCGATGACGGTATACGTTTCAACTACGTAGCGCCAACCGACTTGTATTGGACTATGGGCGTTGAAGCCTTTAAGGGCGACAGTTTACGTGCCGCCGATGAGCATGGTGAACGTGAGTTTAAGAAGGTCGGCGTTTATACCTTGTACTCAAAAATCGGTGGCGACATAGGCGATAACAGCTCATGGCAAGCGGGTTTAAGTTACCTGCGTAACGAGAATGGCCAAGTGACTGCCCATGAAGAAGGCGAGCATGAAGATGAGCATGACCATGGTGATGAGCACGCAGGTCATAGCCACGCCGCATCGTACACAGGTAAAAATACCTATGGTGCTGATTTTGTTTATAAGTGGGCGCCTAACGGTAACTACAAATATCAGAATCTTACCGTGAGCGGCGAGTATTATCGGGTGAGCGATTTTACCCCTGTCGATCTGCATCCAGAGGATGCGCCAAGCCAAGATTACCACCAAGGTTGGTATCTGAGCAGTGTGTACCAATTCACGCCTAGCTGGTCAGCGGGTGTGCGTTATGGTGAAGCTGATACGCAAGAGCTCCATGGCGATCATTTCCATGGGCAGAAGTTGAAAGAATCTGAGGTGAGTTTGGCTTGGCATTCTAGCCATTTCTCGACGGTTCGTTTCCAGTATACCAATCAAAAGGGTACTAACTTCGACGGAATTGAAGACGACAACATCTTCACTATTCAATACATTATGTCTCTGGGGGCTCACGGTGCGCATCAATTCTAATTTAGCTAAATTGGCCGCAGTGGCCTTATCTGTCACTTATACCGGTTTGGCCCACGCCGAACTAAACGTGTTTGCCTGTGAACCTGAATATGCAGCATTAGCGAAGGAGCTGGCTCCTACGGCGAGCATCTATTCGGCAACAACGGCATTACAGGACCCGCATCAAGTGCAGGCGCGCCCGAGCTTGATCGCCAAAATGCGTCAGGCGGATCTTGTGGTCTGCGCCGGTGCCGATCTTGAGGTGGGTTGGTTGCCTATGCTGCAGATGAAGTCGGCAAACGCAAAAGTGCGCTCGACCGATCAAGGGTTATTTTTCGCCGCCGATCAAATCGAGACCTTAGATAAGCTGGCCAGTGTCGATCGCAGCATGGGTGATGTGCATGCCCAAGGTAATCCACATATCCATTTCGATCCGACGCGTCTGTTAAACGTCGCCACGGCGCTGAGTGCTAAGCTGGCTCAATTAGATCCTGCTGGCGCGGCTGATTATCAAAAATCACTGGCAGATTTTACCACTCGCTGGCAAGCCGCAGTCCCGCGTTGGGAAGAGCAAGCTAAGGGATTACAAGGTAAAAAAGTGATCGCTTACCACTCAAGCTTCAGATACTTATTCAACTGGATTGGTATCGAGCAAGTGGCGGATTTAGAGCCTAAACCGGGTTTAGCTCCAACGAGCGGCCATTTAGCGAGTCTGCTGACGCGCGCCGAGCAAGGGGATATTCTGGCGGTGGTCGTGGCCTCTTATCAGGACGAGCGCGGTGCAAAATGGCTGGGTGAGAAAGCGAACTTGCCCGTGGTAATGCTGCCTATGTCTGTGGGTGGTAACGATAAGAGCCAAGATTTATTTAGCCTTTATGACAGCGTGATTTCACTCTTAAATGGAGTGAAATAAACCTATGTTTGATCTTGAACTGATGTCGATTCTGTTGCCTGCATTGGCGGCGGGGATCTTAGTGTTGTCAACGCATATTGTACTTGGAAGACAAGTGCTTAAGCGTGGCATCATCTTTATCGATTTAGCGATAGCGCAAGTTGCCGCCTTAGGCGCGATTGTCGCTCACATGGACCACAGATTAGAAGACATGCCGTTTGCTAATGTGTGGATGCCAGCGCTGTTTGCCCTCGCGGGCGCAGGGTTTATCGCTTGGTTATCTAAGCGGATGGCGGGTGAGTTGGAGGCAATGATCGGCTGCTTTTATGTGTTGTCTGCGGTAGCGGCTATGTTGCTGCTGGCGAACGACCCACACGGCGCCGAGCTGTTAAAGCAATTGATGTCAGGTCAGATCCTGTGGGTGAGTTGGTCACAACTGATTTTGCCAGCAGTGGTATATTCGCTGGTGTTATTGGCGATATTCCTGCGTCCCCAGATATTGGATGGTGCAGGGTTCTATCTGCTATTTGCGCTGGTCATTACCTTGTCGGTGGAATTAGTAGGTGTTTATCTGGTATTCAGTACCTTGATATTGCCCGCTCTCGCGCTGAACAAGTATTGCGGCAAAGGTCGGTTGTTCTACGCTTACCTCGTCGGTTTGTTGGGTTATGTTCTAGGATTAGTCCTGTCGGCGACGTTAGATCTGCCCAGCGGTGCGGCGATTGTCGCGACTTTGGCCGTGAGCGCCTTCGTTATCCGTTTAGTGTTAGCTAAAGTTGCACCTCAGGCAACGGGATCTGAAATCCTGCCAAAGCACCACGCTTAGATAAATATTGATATAAAAGCCCATAGATACACTGGATTTTCAGTATATCGATGGGCTTTTTTGCTTGCTTGTTAGCAAGTCAGCTTACAGATGTAAACAATATATTGAGTCCCAAAGCCATGGTAGCTATACTGACGCCACTTTTACAGTCGGAGTAAATCGTGCTTTTAATCGTCAGATCAATGCTGTTGGCGGTGTCATTGTTGCTTGCCTTTATTTTTGGTGGCTTAGTGTGTTTATTAAGACCTCGGCACCGCGACAATGTACATATGTTCGCCAAGATCTTCTCATCGGTCGCTCCGATCCTTGGGATCAAAGTGATTGTACGTCGACATAAAGATGTGCAGGATGGCCCCTATATTTTCCTCGCAAATCATCAGAATAACTTCGATCTTTTCACTCACACGACAGCGGTACCTAAAGGGACTGTGAGTTTGGGCAAGAAGAGTTTGGCGTGGATGCCATTATTCGGTCAAATTTATTGGTTGTCAGGGAATATTCTGATCGACCGCAAAAACCGTCATAGTGCCTTTGATACTATGGCGAAAACCGTGGAAAAAATTAAACAGAAGAATTTGTCTGTGTGGATTTTCCCTGAAGGGACACGTTCACGTGGGCGCGGTTTGTTACCTTTTAAAGCGGGCGCTTTCCATACTGCGATTGCGGCGGGAGTGCCTGTTGTGCCGGTATTGGCCTCGTGCCAAAGCCACATTAAGCTTAATCGCTGGAATAACGGTGTAGTCATTATCGATATGATGGCACCCGTGGCGACAGCAGGCTTAGATAAAGCCGATGTGAAAAACTTTTCTGCGCAAATTCACGCCAGCATGTCGGCGAGATTTGCTGAGATAAATCAAGAGGCGGCAGCACTTATGGGTAAAACTCTCGCGAGTGATGACGTATAATGCCAATTTGAGCCAGATTTACCTTAACGGAGACAAATCCATGTCTATTGAAAGTCAGTTAAAAGCCCAACTTGCAGAGAATCGTGACATAGTGCAAGCCCTGCTTGACGATGGCTCAGAGCCTGATGCGGAATATGTTATTGAGCATCACTTTTCATCGACCAATTTCGATCGTCTCGAAAAAGCCGCAGTAGATGCCTTTAAATTAGGTTTTGAGGTAAACGATGCTGAAGAAATGGAACTGGAAGATGGTTCAATTATTTTCTGTTTCGATGCTGTCGCGCACCACAAGCTAGATGTTGAATTACTGGATAAAGCCGCAGAACAACTGCTGCAATTAGCGGTAAAACAGAAAGTGGAATATGACGGTTGGGGCACCTATTTTGTCGGTGATGAAATGGATGACGAAGAAGATGAAGACGACGAAGAAGATGATGGTTTCCCTCATTAATTCGCGCATGAATATCTAATCTCTACCGTTTTAAATAAAAATGCCCATCATAGATGGGCATTTTTATTAGGTAGATATTTTAAGTTTGGCTGATTTTTTTCGCAGTTGTACTGGTATGCAGAACGCTGCAATTACGGCCTTTTTGCTTGGCTTCGTACAGCGCTTTATCGGAGCAAGAAATCCAGCTTGAGCTGCTGGTGATGTGGGAACCAATTTCGCATACACCTAAACTCACAGTCACAGAGATCTTCAAGCTTTCATACACTATGACGGATGCGGCGATTTTTTCCCTGAGCCGCTCGGTAAAATTCATCGCATCTGCGCCGCTGGTTTTGGGCAATACAACCGCAAATTCTTCGCCGCCATAACGTCCGGCGCAATCGGTCTCACGCAGGGATTGGCTGAGTAAGTGGGCGATATGCTGGATCACTTTATCACCCGCCAGATGACCATAGCTGTCGTTGATATGTTTAAAGTTATCGATATCTATCATCACTAAACTTGCCATGCCTGAGTAGCGCGTATACATGTCGTACTCATGGTCTAAACATTCTTGCCAATGACGACGGTTATGCAGCTGAGTCAAACCATCGGTTTGGCTTAGGCGCTCGAGTTGCTCGTTCGCGGCTTTAAGTTGTAACTTGTTGATGGCAATATCAGTCACATCATAAATAATCACGCTGATATGGGTCACTTGCCCTGTAAGCGATGCCAGTGGCAACAAGGTCACGTTTTGGTACATGTAGTCAGCACGGCCTGTGATCGGGCGGTAGTTTTTAAATTGGAAAACGTATGGCCTTTGTTCCCAGCTGATAAAGGCACGGTTTTTAAGCATGAAAACCGATTCCATTTTCTGCTTTAACCAAGTGGCGGGCAGATCGGGGAAGCGGGTAAACAGGTTTTGACCTTTGATAGAATTAGGGGAAACACCGCTGTGATTCTCCATAAAACCGTTCCACAGCTGGATATTGTAATGGCGATCTAATACCACTAATCCCACCTCTATGGTTTGCACCATATCGATGAGCCAGTGTAGTTCGTTCATTGCGCTTTGGTCGTTTGACATAGGATAAAATCCAACTGGTTAATCGAGTAAATAGCCGAGTTTAAAACTAAGCGTAGGGATAGAATCCTCGGTGAAGAGCAGTAACAAATCGCATTGAATATTATGATCTTCAATCCGATAGTTGATCTCCATAGCCAAAGTTCGCTGCCATTTCTCTGAATTATCATGGATCAGATCGTTAACCGTGCAGTGCCGTCCTAGCACGACAGGGTGAGCCTGACTAAATTTCATGTCGAGCTGTTCAGAAATGCCGTTAAGGAAGGCGCCGATTAACACATTTCCGGTATCGATCAGGACTTCTATCTCAGTATTTTTATCTTCAGGATTGGCTAATCCCATCAGCTTGGCCATGTCCTTAAAGCTGGAGTCATGGAACAAGAGCAGAGCTTCACCCGCAATTCCCGCCCCAATAAAACCTTGGCAAAGAGCCGATACGGTCGAGCTTTCTTCCGTGGCTTTGAGTGCCATGGTCAACTCACTCACCTCAAGCACGTTCACATTGGGGATGGGCAGTAACACGAATACATCGAGTAACTTAGCTAACAGATCGGCGGCGCGGCCCATGGCGACGTTGGCAATTTCTTGGCAAGCGTCACGCATGTCGACTTTGATCATCGGGACTTCGTCGGCGATATCTTTCTGCGTCAGGGTTAAGATGCCGTAATCTTGCAAAATGTTACTGATGGCATCGGCACTGACGGGTTTTTGAATAAAATCTAATGCGCCTAAGGCTTTGACTCGCTCGTGAGCTTTGATTTGAATGTCGCCAGAGACCACAATGATCAGCGCGGGGAGATCCTGCTGCTGCACGGTTTGCAGTACTTCATAACCGTCCATCACTGGCATGTTGAGATCGAGAAACACCACTTCGCCTTTTCCGGCTCGGATAGCATCAAGGCCTTCGGCACCATTGGTCGCATAAGTAATTTCCACATCCCACTCTTTTGGGAGCGTGCGGGCCATTTGCTTACGTGCCATGGCGGAATCGTCACAGATGAGTACAGATATTGACATGCTGACTAGTGATCCTTATTTGCCCATTAATTGAAGATAACACTTATTTTTCAGGTCCGACTGACGAATTGCGTTCTTCGGGCAAGTCTGATTTATATCTTCTAGATGTAACTTATAGATATTATTGATTAATTTCGTTTTTTCGCTGACATTAAAATTTGACTCATTATTGAATCACATGATGCAAAATTTTAAATCGAGCTGGCTAATTTTTAGCAAATAACAAGGATGTAACGAATAAAAAGGACGACTGAGTCCATCTGTTTGCGGCGTTATCCTTAGCGGCAAGTACAGTTTTATATAAGCGTCGATGTTGGCGGCGAGGTAACTTCATTGCCGAGTTCGATAAGTCTATCTCATCGAAAGATACATTAGGATTACCGCACGTATTGGCGACAGCCTAACATAAGTTGCCTTCAGTCCATGTTTGAATTGGCAATATTTTGACTCAAGTCAAAAAACAGGCTTATGTTATATCTTTTAGTGAATTATTCCAAACGTGTTAACATTTATTCTGGACTGACCAGTAACGGAATATTTCATGAGTGGCCAAAGTGTACAAGTCAAAATCGATGATGGCATCGCCTATGTGTTGCTTAATCGTCCTGAAAAAATGAATGCGATTAATTATTTAATGTTTAGTGAGCTCGACCGTGCGATTAAAAATATCAAATCCAATCGTGGGGTGCGAGCGGTGATCCTCTCGGGGGCGGGTGGCCATTTTAGCTCTGGGCTCGATGTCAAAAGCGTGATGTCGGCACCCATGCAGGCGGTAAAATTACTGTTTAAGGGCTTACCGGGGAATGCGAACTTAGCCCAGCGGGTGTCATTAGGTTGGCAAAACTTGCCCGTACCTGTGATTGCCGTACTTGAAGGCTGTTGCTATGGCGGCGGTATGCAAATCGCCTTGGGCGCAGATGTGCGCATCGCTAGCCATGACTGTAAGTTATCGATCATGGAGGCAAAATGGGGACTCGTGCCTGATATGGCGGGGTTGGTCGCGTTAAGGCAAATCATGCCTAAGGATCAAGCCATGCTGCTGAGCCTGACGGCAAAAGTGCTTGAGAGCAATGAAGCGCTGACCTTAGGACTCGTGACCCAAGTGAGCGAGACGCCGATGGAAGCGGCTCAACAATTGGCACAGCAACTGATGCAAACCTCACCGGATGCAGCAGCGGCCATCAAACTCAGCATTAACCGCAGTTGGACGGCATCGGTGCGGAGCTTGCTTTGCCGTGAGTCGATTAGTCAGATTCGGTTATTGTTAGGCAAAAATTGCAAGATAGCGGCGGCGCGTCAGCTGAAAGATCCGCAGAAACCTTACCAAGATCGTCAGTCGGGCTGGTAATGCTATTTTGTCTGAATTAGCTTGAATCGCCCTTGTTACTGCGCGCCGCTCATGCGGGCAGAAAAGCCTTTAATCGCATTTAAGCAATTCTGCCATGCGCTCTCGTTATCTAAATTGAGCGCTAAGCTGGTTTGGCGGTAGTTAGGGCTTTTTAAGGTCACGGCTAAAATCTTACGATTCGCGGCCGTTTCTAATGAGGCGGGATGACCGTCCGGCGATTGGATATCTAAAATCGGCAGCGTGAGTTTCGCCAGTTGCTCCGCGAGTGCTTGGTTGAGCTTTTCATCCTCACGATAGGGATTGATGACGATCAGCACATCGGGATCGGCAATCTTCTTTTGGCTTAATAGGCTAATCAATAATCCTGCGCTTTGGTCGGCGGTGATCAAAATGCGTTTGCCCACATAATCTGCGCCGACCGCATCTAATTGCGACATGCTTTGGACCAGAAAGTCTTCCTGCTCTTGCAGATGTTTGCTGTTATCTTCGGGCTTGATTTTAGGGCTAGGTTTGTTGGACGGCGAACTTAATTGCGCGGCGCCGGGCGAGGTGACTTCGGTGGCGGCGGTGGCAAAATTGGCCGCAGGCAGCTCAGTTGGCGGAGTTAAACTTAAGCTGGCCCAACCGGCAGGATTAATATTACGGCGCACAAACGCCATTAGTCCCGGCGCGTCTGCTGTGCCGTTGGTGGCGGGCAGAATGATTGCCGCACCGAGTTTCTTTTTCCCTTCCCATGGCCGTACTAACAAATCGTAGGGCTGATTGTCTATGGTGATTTGTTTGACTTCATTCTCGGGTAAATAGCGGTTATTTAATTTTTTAGCACTGACTTCGGCTGGCGTTGGCGCAGCTGTTGCTGGGTCTGCCGCGCGGGAAGAGATGGTAGTGAAACCAAGTAGGAGGCAAAAGAGAAGTGAAATAATGCGTGCCATAGAATTGATAACCACCTGTGTAGTCTCATAAATTCATCAGTGCTTGAGTATAACCTGAACAATTACCAAAAAGTGAACTTTCCTCGCCAAAGGGTCATGCCTCATCATTTCGGATAACCAAGTCAGTTGAAGTGACGCCGCTGAGCATCAAAAGCCGCTTATTATAGAAAACCACTTTGAATCGAAAGCTAAAGGGCATAAAAAAGCCCAGCGCTTTGGCTGGGCTAATTGATGGAAACCTGTGGTTTCGCTCGGGCCTATACGTGGCTAACGAGCACCATACGGATCGCATCGAGTTGTAACTGGCTGGCATCCAGATAAGTGTTTAACTCTTGCATCTGATTGCGCAGGTATTCCAATTCTTCCTCACGGATATTGGGGTTCACCGCCTTGAGTGACTCTAAACGACTTAGCTCTGCGCTCAGTTGCTGAGTCATTTTCTCTCTGGCTTGGGCGACCATTTCATCCACAACCACTTGAGCATATTCCTCACCCTTAGCAAATAACGGATGCAGAATTGGCTGAGATGCGGTGACTAACTTGCCGCCAATGTGACGATTCACCGCGCTCAATTGCTTATCGAAACTGGCGTAATCCACTTTAGCCGACAGGTCGTTACCATTTTTATCCAGCAACACGCGAATGGGTGTCGGTGGTAAATAACGATACAACTGGCTCGACTTAGGTGCAGAAGCATCGGCCATGTAGATGAGTTCTAAGAATAAGGTACCTGCTGGCAGGGCTTTATTCTTCAGAATTGCGACGCTGGTGGTGCCGGTTTCTGAACCTGTGATCAGATCTAGCCCCGTTTGCACCAGTGGATGCTCTTGGGTGATCAGCGCAATATCATCGCGAGATAACGCTGTGTCACGGTCGAAGGTTACCGTCACGCCATCTTCTGGCAAGCCAGGGTAGGTTGGGAACATCATGTGCTCACTCGGGCGCAGAATGATCGAGTTTTCACCCTTATCTTCTTGATCAACACCGATAATATCCCACAGACGGATCACTGAACCGATCAAATGGGTATCACCATCATTCTGGGCGAGGCGCTGGACGATAGCCATTGCCTTCTCGCCGCCGTGTGAGTTGATTTCCAGCAGCTTGTCGCGGCCTTGCTCCATGGCGTGCTTGAGTTCTTTATAACGGCTCTGGGTGTGATTGAGCAGGTTTGTCAGCTCGTCGCTGTCATCAACCACAAGCACGTTTAACAGATCTTCGGCAAATTCACTGTAAAGCACGTGGCCACTCGGACAAGTCAGTTCGAAGGCATTTAGCCCTTGGTGATACCACTGCATCAAACGTTCTTGGGCGGTGTCTTCAAGGTACGGCAAGTGAATTTGGATATCATTTTTCTGGCCGATACGGTCTAAACGACCGATGCGCTGTTCCAATAGGTCTGGGTTTAGCGGCAGATCGAACAGGACTAAGTGACTGGCAAACTGGAAGTTACGGCCTTCAGAACCAATTTCAGAACAGATCAACGCCTGTGCGCCGCCTTCCTCTTGAGCAAAGTAAGCGCCGGCTTTATCGCGCTCGATAATCGACATGCCTTCGTGGAATACCGTCGCTTGAATCCCTTCGCGGGTGCGCAGGGCTTCTTCTAAGCTCAGGGCGGTTTCCGCTTGGCTGGCGATGATCAGCACTTTTTTGCTGCGGTGTGATTTTAAGAACTCAATTAACCAATCCACACGGGGATCGAACTTCCACCAACTGGCGCTGTTATCTTCAAATTCTTGATACAGTTTTTCAGGACTCAGGGCTTGCGCCGCTTTCGCCTCTAATGACTTGTGTCCGCCCATCATGCCGCTGACGCGTGCGGCTGTTTGATATTGATCTGGCATGGCGTGTGGGTAAGCGTTAAAGAAACGCTTTGGGAAGCCTTTTACTGAGGCGCGGCTGTTGCGGTATAAGACGCGGCCAGTACCGTGACGGTCGAGTAATTCTTGCAGTAATTCGCTGCGAGCAGCTTGTTGTACTTCGGCATCAATACCCTCGGCTTGGATTAAACGAATACTTGGGCTGATGTCTTTCTCGCCCAGTAACTCGGTCAAGCTGTTGATAGCGGTATCGGGTAATTTAGCGTTGCCAGCCAGTGCTTCGGCGGCAATGGCGACGTCTTTATAGCTGTCTTCTTCGGCTAGAAAGGCATCGTAATCGTAGAAACGATCCGGATCGAGCAGGCGCAAACGGGCGAAGTGACTTTCATGGCCAAGTTGATCCGGCGTTGCGGTTAACAGTAAAACGCCTGGGATCACTTCGCTTAATGCTTCAACCACTTGATAAGCGCGGCTTGGTGCTTCTTCGGTCCATTCTAAGTGGTGTGCTTCGTCAACCACTAACAGATCCCAATCGGCATCTAGGGCTTGATCAAGACGTTTTTTCTTACGCAGTAATTCGAGTGAACAAATTACTAATTGTTCTGTGTAGAAAGGATTGTCGTGATCGGCATAGGCTTCTACGCAACGATCTTCATCAAATACCGAGAAGCGCAAGTTAAAGCGGCGCAGCATTTCCACTAACCACTGATGGCGCAAAGTATCGGGCACGATAATCAGAATGCGTTCGGCGCGGCCAGTCAGCAGTTGTTGGTGAATAATCAGACCCGCTTCAATGGTTTTACCTAAACCCACTTCGTCGGCCAGCAGTACACGCGGTGCATAGCGACGACCGACTTCATGGGCAATCCACATTTGATGCGGAATAAGTCCAACGCGTGGACCTTGCAGGCCAAGTAGATCCGATGAGGCCAATTTGTGGCGCAACATTTGGCACTGATAGCGCACACCAAAACGGTCGAGGCGATCGATTTGGCCGGCGAATAAACGGTCTTGGGGTTTATTGAAACGAATATTGTGGTTCAGCAGGGTTTCACGCAGGGTAACTTGCTCGCCTGTCTCACTGTGAATGCCGTGATAGATCACTATCCCATCTTTCTCGGTCAACTCGCTGACCGCAAGGCTCCAGCCTTCATGGCTTTCAACCGAATCGCCGGGATTGTATATAACGCGTGTCAGAGGGGCTTCTGCTCGGGAGAACATACGGTTCTCACCCGTGGCAGGGAATAAAACAGTGACCATACGGCCTTCTACTTGAACCACAGTTCCTAAACCAAGCTCTGACTCGGTATCACTTATCCAACGTTGACCTAAGGCGAACGGCATCTTAAATTCTCATTTCTAGGCGGACTCTAACAAAGGGCGCGTATGTTATACCAATACTCGTGATATTTAAATCGCCCTCTCACCCGTTAGAGCCTAATTCCCAGAGTGCTAGATTACAAATTGTACAAGCGACAAAATTGTCGTGCCAACACATGAAATTGTCACGCTAATGTCACATCCGCGGTTATACACTGCTTCGAGTCTGTATGGTAAACAATGGTTGCTGTATTGTTATCTCGTGAGTTTGGTGCCAATATCAATTTAAGGTTTAAGTGTGAGTAAGTGCTATCAACTTGAACCTTATGATCATTTTTTGCCATAAGCTTTGCCAGTAATAGGAGCCGTGTAACTTTTATTGAGACTCAAAAGTGTGTTTAAACTTTTATGAAGCACTCTGGAGGCGCCATGGAACAAGACGACAGAAAGTTGTTTGTACTGGATACCAATGTGTTACTACATGAACCTTTGGCGATCTATTCGTTTAAAGAGCACGATGTGGTCATTCCGATGACAGTGCTAGAAGAGTTGGACCAGATTAAAGATCGAAAGAGTGATGTGAGTCGGGATGCTAGGGTTGCCATTAGGGCATTGGAAGATACCCTAGGCGGTGAAACTACCCCAGAACAGATTATCAATGGTGTCCCTTTGCCCAGCCGAGAGGGTCATGCCGATGCGGTCGGTTCGCTCTCCATCTTTCCTGACCACCTTGTCGATTTTACCTTAGGCGCCCTGCCAGGAGATGGAAACGACAATCGCATCATCAACACCGCCCTACATCTGCAAAATCTGCATCATCCCCGTACTGTTGTCCTAGTCACCAAAGATATCAATATGCGCCTTAAAGCCAAAGGTGCGGGTATTCAATTGGTTGAGGATTATCGAACCGACCAGTTGATCGATGATATTCGCTTCCTCAGCAAAGGTTTTTACCAGTTCGAAGGTAATTTTTGGGAACACTTGAATAAGGTCTCCACCGAGCGTCACGGTAGACACACAGTGCATGAAGTGCCGCTCAAAGATCTCGAAAATGATAATTTTTACATTAACCAATACCTTATCGATACGGAGTCGGATTTTTGCGGCCGTGTTACCGATCGCACTGACACCCATCTGCACATTTTAGATCTTGGCCGTGAGCGGGTGAAAAACCTCGAGGCATGGGGTGTTAAACCTAAAAACGTTTATCAAGGTATGGCACTACAGGCGCTGCTCGATCCCGATATCGATCTGGTGATCTTAACTGGCCCCGCCGGTTGCGGTAAAACCTTGCTCGCCATGGCCGCGGCGTTGGAACTGGTGGTCGAGCGTAATCGCTACGACAAAGTGATTGTCACCCGTAACACCCCTGAAATCGCCGAATCTATCGGCTTCTTGCCCGGCACGGAAGAGGAGAAGATGATGCCTTGGCTGGCCGCCATTACCGATACGCTCGAAGTACTACATAAGAATGATGTGAATCCCACCGGCAGCATGAACTACATCATGGAGAAGGCTAACATTCAGTTTAAATCGATTAACTTTATGCGCGGGCGTTCGATCCAAAACTCCATAGTGCTACTGGATGAATGTCAAAACCTCACCGCCTCGCAGATCAAAACCATGATCACCCGTATGGGCGAGGGCACAAAACTGATTTGCTGCGGTAACTTAGCGCAAATCGACTCTAACTACTTAACCGCAGTGACCTCAGGTTTAACCTATATTGTTGAACGTTTTAAAGACTTTGAAGGCAGCGCCAACGTGTATCTAAATGGCGTGGTGCGTTCACGCTTAGCGGAATACGCCGAAGAGCATCTCTAAAGAGAGTCGGTTTAATTTAGCGTAATAACAAGGCCTCAGATATTGAGGCCTTAGTTTTATAGAGTAGTAGATTTTTAATCGACTTATCAGTGGTATGAGTAGCCTTTATCGGACAATTATTTTATGTGATTGGCAGTTCCTTCCTGCTACTATATGGAGCTCATAGCTTTTGCCGCCGTTGGCTGAAATCAAGCGCTGCAATCAAGGGTAGTGGATGAAATCGAGTGAGCCGGATCTGCAACTAAAATCGCCGATCCAGAAGAACTACAACCGTGCCGTTTTTTATACGTACATCGGCGTTATCGTCATGTCTTTGTTGACCGCATGGATGTTTTTCGACCGCCAAAAAGCCCAGCAGATGGAGCAGCGTGAAGAACAGGTTCAGCGCCATGTTCTGCAAATCGATTTGTTACTCGAGTCGAGCATTAGAGCGGTAAAAAGCTTACGTGACGTTGCCGTGGATCATTTGCGCTTAGGCGAACTCGTCCGTAAAGAGCGCTTACCCCAATACGGTAAATTTAACGAAAGTGGCCAGTATTTTACCTTAGAACCTAGCTACGCCCAGAGCGGTGAGCCTTTTACCAACATGGGTAGGATCACGGGTGCAGGTTCCCTCGATGGCCGCAGCGACAAGTTCTATCAAGAGCTTGAGATGTTGTTTGAGTTGTCACTGTCATTCCCCGTCGCCAAAGAAGCCGCCCCGAAAGCCTCGGCAATTTATTACCTGTCGAAACGTAGGATTATGTCCTATTTCCCTTGGTCGAATGACGATCAACGATTTAGGGACGAATTACTCAACAAGAAACAGTTCCAATATGCCACCCCGGCCATGAACCCGCAGCGCAGTGTGTTTTGGAGCGAAGCCTATGTGGACTCCACCGGTAAAGGTTTATTGACCACTTTAGGTGTGCCTGTTTATTTGGACGATGAATTCATTGGCTCAATCAACTTGGACATGACGCTTGCCTCGTTAGCGCGGCAAATTCGGGTCTACTTTAAGATGCCGGGCACTGTGATTTTGCTCGACCAACAGAACAATATTTTATCCCACAGCGATTTTGATAGCTCAGACATTAATCGGGTCTATCACATCAGCCAACGTATTCCCTCTGAGCTGCATTCTTTACCTGAGTCGGAATTGTTCGATGCCCATGATGGCATCATACGTAACGGCTATTACATCCACTCGGTTGCCCTGCATAACGCGCCTTGGCGTTTACTGTATTTGCAGGATGAAGACGACCTATTCCAAGACTCGTGGGAAAAACTACAGCTGACCTTTATTTTGGTGGTGATCGCCCTGTCTGTGTTGGTGACCATAGTGCATTGGCAGACGCGCCGCTCTTTTGTAAGCCCTGCCTCGCGACTACTGTCGCACCTAGAGGGTTGCTCGCAAGAGCCGCGTAAGCCACCGGAGAAAATCACCCGCGGCTGGGAACCTTGGTTCTTGCTGGTGAGTCGGATTTTTGAGGAAAACAAGCAATATACCCACCATCTGGCTGAGCAGAATAAGCGGCTCGATAAGCTAGTGGCGCGGCGTACTGAACGCTTAAAAGACACCACAGAGCGGCGTGAGCGCGAATATGCGCTACTGCGTTCTTTGCTTGACTCAATCCCAGAAGCTATTGTCTTTAAAGACAAAGAAGGCAACTACTTAGGTTGTAACAAGGCGGCTGAGCGCATGCTGGGTTACACAGAGAGCGAGATGATAGGTTTGTCATCTGAGGATCTGACCTCGCCTGAAATGGGTATACGTATCCGCGCCGAAGACGAACAAGTCCTAAAAGATCGCACGCCGCTGCGCTACCAAGAAAAGGTCGAACTAGCGGGCAAACCTGTGCTGCTCGATACCCTTAAACTGCCTTTTTATAATCGCCGCGGTGAACTGCAGGGCTTGATTGCTGTGTGGCGTGATGTGACGCGGGAATACGAATCCGCAGAACAGTTACGCCTGTCCGAAGAGCGTTATCACTTAGCTATGGATGCGGTGGAGGATGGCCTGTGGGATTGGTATTTAGACTCTGAACAGATCATTTGTAACCCTGCGTATTATTCTATGCTGGGTTATAAAACCAATGAATTCCCAGCTTTAGTATCGACGATTGATGAATTATCCCACCCCGACGATCGGATTCGCGTCGAGGAATACCGTGCCCAATATTTAGCAGACCCTGTCGGCGCTTACGAAATCGAATTCCGTATGTTAGGTAAAAATGGCGGCTATCACTGGGTGTTATCCCGTGGCCGTGTGGTGGAGTTCACCGCCGAAGGTCAGCCTAAGCGTATGCTCGGTACCCATAAGGATATTACCCGCCATAAGAGTAACGAAGTGGCGCTTTTAGAAGCCAAGCAAGATGCCGAATTAGCTAACCTCTACAAGAGTGAATTCTTAGCCAACATGAGCCATGAGATCCGCACGCCGATGAACGCCATTATCGGTATGTTGCAGTTGGCGCAGCGCACCTCGTTAACGGCGCAGCAGAAAGATTACCTCGAAAAAGCCGGTTTCTCGGCGCAATCGCTGCTGAGGATCATCAACGATATTCTCGACTTCTCTAAAATTGAGGCGGGTAAGTTGGAGCTTGAGCGGGTGCCATTCCCGCTGGATAAAGTGCTCGATCATGCCCTCGATCTCAATGCGCTCAAGGCACAGGAGCAGGGCGTTGAGTTACTCTTGTATGCCCCTGTGACAGCGGGACTCATGCTTAAAGGCGATCCGCTGCGTTTAGGTCAAGTATTGATTAACCTGTTATCGAATGCGGTGAAATTTACCCAATCTGGCGAAATTGAGCTGGGCTGTGAAGATGTCGGTGAGCGCGATCATCGGATTACCTTGAAGTTTTGGGTGCGGGATACCGGTATTGGGATCAGCAAAGATCAGCAAGAAAAACTGTTCGATGCCTTCGCCCAAGCCGACGGTTCGACCACCCGTAAATACGGTGGCACAGGTTTAGGTTTATCGATCAGTAAGCATCTGGTATCTATGATGGGCGGTAAGATGCAGGTGCAGAGTGAGCTTGGGGTCGGCAGTACCTTTAGCTTTACCATCAGCTTTGAGATTGCCGAAGCCGCTAAGATTGAGCCTTTGGTCGTGCCGGAAAAGCTCAATAGTCTACGTACCTTAGTCGTTGACGATAACCCAACGGCACTGCAAATTTACTCGACCTTGATGCGAGATTTCCACTTCGAAGTTGATACCGCCGCCAGTGGCGCCGAGGCGCTTTATAAACTGTCGCGGGCGCCAATCGATCTGTTATTGCTCGACTGGATGATGCCAGAAATGGACGGCAGCGATGTGGTCAGCGCCATAGACACTATGGTTGCCGAGGGCCGCTTAGCGAAACGGCCTGTGATTATCATGATGACGGCCTATGCGGCAGAGCCCTTGCAGCATGAAGTCGATAGTGCCAATGTGTTTGCCGTACTGCAAAAACCGTTCAAGGCATCGAGCCTGTTCGATGAGATTATTGCCGCTTTTGCCGATGAGCCGAGATTGAATGTGGTTCAGCCTATGGTTGAAGTCCAAGTTGAAGACGGAGAACACACAGGTTTAGTGCTGCTGGTGGAAGATAATTTTATCAACCAGCAAGTGGCCACAGAACTCCTTAAGAGCGCTGGCTATGAAGTGGTGCTGGCCGACAATGGTCAAGTGGCGCTGGATACCATAGACTCGCGGCCGTTTGATGCCGTGTTGATGGATATTCAAATGCCAGTGATGGACGGGTTAACCGCTGCAAAGGCACTGCGTGAGCGTTTTAATGCCGATGAACTGCCTATTATTGCCATGACAGCCCATGCCATGTCGGGCGACAGGGAAAAAAGTTTAGCGGCGGGGATGAATGCCCACATCACTAAACCTATAGTGCTCAATGAATTATTTGAAACATTAAATCACTGGATCAAACATAAGAACCAGCATCAGAATCGTTAATTTATTTGCTCGGGGCCAGTGATGGCCTCGCGTTATTTACTGTAAATCAATCGCTTGAGATCAAGATTCATCGATAACTTATTAAGGTAAATAACGCAGCCAGCCGTATCAGGAGGAAAGATGAAACCCCAAAGTTTAGCCTTAGCCTTATCCATAGCGCTGTTAGGATTTCCCACCGTTACCGTCGCAGCAGCCGCGCCTAGTGCCAAGATTATTAAGCAAAGCCAAGAGGCGAAAGGGTTTCTTAATCTCTATTACGAGGAATCTCAGGGAGAGTTGTACCTTGAGGTCAATCGCTTAAATCAGCCTTTTCTCTTGGTCACTAGTTTGCCGCAGGGTGTAGGTTCGAACGACCTTGGTCTCGATCGCGGCCAACTGGGTCAGACCCGCATGGTGCAGTTTGAACGCCAAGGCCCCTATATTTTACTCAAGCAACTCAATACCCAATATCGTGCGAATACCACTGACGCCGCTGAGCAAAGAGCGGTTGCAGAAGCCTTTGCCGATTCAGTGCTATGGCAAGGCAAAGTGATTGAGGGCAAGCCCGATCTGGTGGCAGTCAACGATCTGGTGCTCAATGATTTACACGGCGTATCTTCCGTATTGCAACAAACAGAGCAGGGCAATTATCGGCTCGATTTGAGTCGTTCTGTCATCCTACCCAAATGGATAAAATCCTTTGAGAAAAACGCCGATGTAGATGTGCAACTCACCTTTAAAGGCGATGTCGCAGGCACACAGGTCGCACAGGTAACACCCGATGGCACTTTAATGTCGGTGCGGATGCGTTATTCCTTTGTTGAGCTGCCCGATACCGATTATCAGCCGCGGGCTTATCACCCTATGAGCGGCTATTTGTCAGATGAGTATCAAGACTATGCGACGCCCTTTGACCAACCTTTAGTGCAGCGTTTTATCCTGCGCCACCGTTTACAGAAAGTGCATCCTGGCCCTGCGCCAAGCGAAGTCGTTAAACCTATTACTTATTATCTCGATCCCGGTGTGCCAGAGCCGATACGGTCTGCCTTGCTCGATGGCGCGCGCTGGTGGGAGGCTGCTTTTACTCGCGCCGGATTTATCAACGGCTTTAAAGTTGAGTTATTACCTGTAGATGCCGATCCGCAGGATATTCGCTACAACATGATCCAATGGGTGCACAGGGCGACGCGGGGTTGGTCCTATGGCGCCGCGCTGACCGATCCACGCACCGGTGAAATCATTAAGGGTCAAGTCACGCTCGGCAGCTTGCGTGTGCGGCAGGATTACTTGATTGCCAAAGGCTTAACCGCAGGCTGGCAGGATAGAGTGGCGGCCGAGAAAGCGGCGACAGCCTTGTCGCTGGCGCGTATTCGCCAACTGGCCGCCCATGAAGTTGGCCATACCTTAGGGCTTGATCATAACTTTGCCGCTTCGACCAATCAGGATGCCTCTGTGATGGATTATCCCCATCCGAAAATCCAGCTAAAGGGCAATGATATTGATATTTCAGCGCCTTACACTACAGGTGTTGGCCCTTGGGATGATTTTGCTATCGCCTATGGCTATAGCGAACAAGGCGATGCTCGCACCCAACAAGCGTTGCAAGTCGACTTACTGGCCGATGTGGCGAAACGTGGCTTACGTTATATCGGTGAGGCCGATTCTCGCCAAAAGGATGCGAGTCAGGCCTATGCCAGTTTGTGGGATAGTGGTGACGATCCCATCGACCAGTTGGGTAAGCTCGACAAAATTCGCACTAAGGCGATTGCGGGATTCTCCAGTGCGGCCTTGTTACCCAATGAGCCACTGGGCGAGCTAGCCGATGCCTTTGCGCCAATTTATTTGCTGACGCGTTATCAAATCGATGCGGTTGCTAAGTTTATTGGCGGCACTGACTATAACTATCAATCCATAGGTGAAGGCAGCCGCTGGAGCTATATTGCGCCGCAGTTGCAGTTAACAGGTTTAGACGCACTGCTTAAAACCTTAGATGCGGCGAGTTTAACTGTGCCGCAATCCTTGCTCGACAGTTTAGTGCCAAAGGCGGGGAATTATCATGCTACGCGGGAATCCTTCGACTCAGGTTTAGGCGCAATTAACGATCCTCTCGGTATGGCTGAAGTATTTAGCCGTTATACCGTGAGCTTGCTATTGATGCCTAAACGTTTGAATCGTGTCAGCCAAGCATCCATGGCGGATAGCGAGCAGTTATCGGTGACGACATTACTGGATAAGTTATTCGCGGCGACCTTGTATCAAGAGGACAAGCTTGGGGTGGTCGAAGGCGTGTGGATGCGAGTGAACGCTGTGGTGATTGATGAAGTGCTGGCAACGCTGCACAATCCTCAAACCTCACCAGAGGTGAGGGCTGCGATCAACGATCGCGCTCAGTTTGTGATTAAGCAATTGAAAGCGAAGTCGAATCGAGCGAATGCAAGTCTTGCGGCCCATTATACTTGGTTGCAACAGGGTCTGGCTGCGGGCTTAACCGATGCTAAGGTTAAGCTGATCCCTAAGCCGTTAAGCTTACCGCCGGGATCACCGATTTAATCTGATGAATATAGGCGCCATTAGGCGCCTATTTCTTTTGGATTTTTCGGATAAAAGTGATCGGCTTTACGCTCTAGATGGGTAAAGCGGCGGGTGTTTTTGTAGGGCAGTTTCATAAAGCCCGACACGCCGTGGCCTTGGATTTTGCCGACATGATGCAAGATGCGATCGAGACTGGCGCGAAATGCCGCCTGCTTACGTGGGTTGAGCAGCTTCAAGTAACTGTGGATCTTTAAGTGATTCGGCAGCGCCTCAAAAATGATGCAGCCTGTGTGGTGAATTTGGTTGATGCGGGCTAATTCTTCCATGATCTCCACCGGCAATTCGAGGTTTTCGTCGGGATCTTTGCCGTCTTCAAAGTAAGAGTGTAACCGTGACTTATCTTCTAAGGTGGGCACATCACCGACTTCAAAGGGCAATTGCAGATCGGCGCTGGCAACAAACGGCTCGCTGATATCTGTTCGCTCGATATGCAGCGTGTCTTTGGCGTTAAAGAAACAGGCCTTAAACACCCCGATACGTTTAATTCCCCGCGCCAGATCTACCATATTGTTGACCGCAATAATTAAGGCACTTTTTTGTTTTGCATCGTAAATCGCAAGATTGGAGTCGATAAACACGCCGGTTTCTTGCCAGTGGATCGCGAGACCGCCCACGATCGGATATTGCGCTAACCGACCCACGGCGGCGATAAAACCTTTTTCGGTGTCTCCCATGCCCGCGAGGAAGTTGCGGTAATATTTTTCGAGCTGAATATCATCCATCTTAGCGATAGGCTCTTGGGCGTTATGTTCCTTCAAAAAGGACTTACGCGAACTGTAACTGACGGTTTCAACATCTTTGTCGCGGGATTGCACCCACACAGGAATTTCACCCTGTAACTCAGCTTTGGGCAGTTCTGGTAAATGCAGTCTGTGGCTGTGGCGCATACTTTTCAAAAAGTAATCGCCAGCAATGTTGCGCTGCTCAGGATCTGTGCTGAGCATGCCCTCTAAGGTGCGGGCTAATTCCATTGGTAAGCCAATGCTGGTGGGCGAGATAACTTGTGCACCGAAGCGGCTTGCTTGGCCTGAGGCAAGAGCATACAGAGTTGCAGCAACGCCTTGTTCGTCAAAGCGCGGGCTGGAGAGTGCCCCATTGAGTTGTTCTTCGCCGATAAAGTACACATCGCCCATACGTGCGTTGGTATGTTGTTGATCGCTCGACATTAACGCCATCACATTGTCTTCGACCGGCTTATTATGTTCATCCCGCTGGGCAAACACCGCCGATCCCCAATCGATCAACGATAAGTGTTGTTGTCCAATGTCGTAAACCAGATTAGAAGGTTTGATATCGCCGTGCACTAAAGGCTTGCCCGTGCGCAGGTAATACAAGATATCGGCGAGTTGGCGGGCGATGCTCATGACCATAGCGGTCGGTAGGGCGCCCATGCGGCGGCAAAGTTGGTCGAGATCTTCTCCTTTTGCTCGTTCCATCACGAGTATGCCTTGTTTGCCGACTCGCTCAAATTTGATCGCGCCCGGCACATTGGGATGCTTGAGTAAGGACAGCATAAAGGCTTCTTCTTCGAGCCTATCTTGAATGTGTTGTGGCAGATTAATCCGCGAGAACTTAAACACATGGGCATCGCCCGCTTGATTGATACCCGCAAACACGAAACCGTAGGCACCTTTGCCGACCAATTCGATATCGGTATAACCTAATTTGCTCAGCTGTTGCTTACAGAGGCGGATCCACGCCTTGTGTTTACGGGCATCATTGGCTTTGAGCAAGTAAATGGATTGCTCTTCAGAAATATAAAAATGCTGCAGCTGAGGTGTTTGCAAATTGTGCTCCTTGTTTTGTTCATTTAACCAGTAAGCGGGGGCGATAATCAAATAGCGGCTGGCTTTATTTTAGGATTCAGAGCGGCATTAGTGATCAGCGTCAGGCGCGGCTTACCTATACCATCATTTCGTCACTGACTTTGACTTACATCAAGTTAAATCCTCGCGACTATAGGTAATCTTTGGGACATGAGATGGAATCAGTTTTTGTTAATTAACCAACAGACAAAGTGCAGCTAAGGAGGGCATATGCCCACCCAATATAAAGCCTTGTTGATCGAGCTATTGGAATATCCGCGTAAGCGAATTTTGCAGTCAATGGAAGTGACCCATTGCCCACATGCGGTATTTTTTAATGATAGCGACGAGCAATGTTTAACTTGTCATCAGGGCATGGAATGTATCTGGATGAACCAGAACGACGAGCTGGTGGCCGTGAACGAAAAATCGATTGCCGAGTTAAAACAGCAGTTGTTGATCGCTGTGGATTTTATCGACTCATCGTTAAGCCCGCACCATTTATCACGCCGTCAATGTCAGTGTGATAACTGTGTTTGGCTGCGTAAAGTGCAAGCCACGTTAGATCAGTAAGTGAGTCTTTACATTGCTGAGTTTGTCGAATGGCAGGGAGCTTTGCATCCGCTTTAAAATGTCATTAGAGTAAGGACAACTTTAGCGAATAGAGGTACACCCATGGAACCCGGTTTTTGGCATGAAAAGTGGCACCAGCAACAAATAGGTTTTCATCAGCAAGACATCAATCCTTTCCTCGTTAAGTATTGGCAGAAACTTGGATTACCCGCAGATACACAGGTTTTTGTGCCCTTATGCGGCAAGTCGCTAGACATGTGTTTCTTGGCCGAACAAGGGCATCAGGTCATAGGTTGTGAGTTGAATGAATTGGCGGTGCAGCAATTTTTCAGCGATAACCAACTCGAGATGACACAAACGACCGTGGGTGAGCATCAGCATTATCACACTGAGCAGATCAGTTTGTATCAAGGTGATATTTTCACTCTGCCTAAGACTATCACCCAAGCGGTGACTGCTTTTTATGATCGCGCCGCGTTGATCGCTTGGCCAGAGAGCATGCGTGCACAATATGCCAAGCAGCTAGCGAGCTTGTTACCTAGCGGCAGTGTCGGCTTATTAGTGACCTTAGATTATCCGCAGGAAGCCTTAATTGGTCCACCTTTCGCCGTATCCCCAACTTGGGTTGAGCAGCATCTGAGTGATGACTTTGACATTGAAGTATTAGCCTCCCAAGATGTGTTAGCCGACAATCCCCGCTTTATTAAAAAAGTCGTGCCTTGGCTTAATGAAGCCGCCTATTTGTTGAAACGTAAGTAGGATTGACTCGAAAGTGGATCTGTAACCCCATTGAATGATCAGTAGTATTAGAGTTCAGTGGGGACTTGTCATTAAAACATCATATCTAAAGTCTAAACTGGCAAGATTATTTAAGACGAAGTGACGGATAGAAAGCTTTGTTGTCGCGGGACTTTTTGGATTGAGTTTGCTTGAGTCAGCGTGGTGTTAGCTTGTCGTAAGTGTGTTCGTTAGCGAGTTCCCCTTACCACCCTATTCGCGATTTAATTTACGCGACTTCATAATAATTAGGCTCACGCTCTAATTGATTCTGGATGATCTGTACCGCCATTCTTGCACACTTGCCACATTGATCGGCAACACCTAAGCGCTTTTTCACGTCAGCAAGCGAGCTATCGCCCTGGCTTACGGCATTTTTAATTTGCGTATCGGTGATCGCATGGCAAAGACAAACGTACATATATTAGTCTCCAAAAGCATTGCGCTAATTCTAAATGAAAACGCTTATCAAATGCAATCATGTTTTTTGGGTGATTTTTATGCTTTTAACGTTTCTGTTACATGGCGCACATTTTATCGTCTATGCTAGATGTGTTTTAGCATTAAATTGCTTGGCAATTTTAGAAGTAGGTTCAGGAATACAGAGTCAGGGTGATGATGCCTCACGGATGGATAGCTCAGGGATGAATAATCAAAGAACTAATCAAAGATCCATAAGGTTTCATGAGAACAAATCTACCAGTTACACAGCGAGAATATGATTATCCAGCGGATTGGATTTTATTGTCGACCACGGACACTCAAAGTCATATCACCTACGCCAACCAATCCTTTTGTACCGTTGCCGGTTATGAACTCGATGCTATGTTGGGTAAGCCCCATAACATGGTGCGTCATCCTGATATGCCTCCGCAAGCGTTTGAGGATCTGTGGCGCTGCATCAAAAAAGGCGAGCCTTGGAAAGGGATAGTGAAAAACCGCTGCGCCAATGGCGATCACTATTGGGTCGATGCCTATGTCTCACCGATTTCAGTTAATGGCAAAGTCGTCGAGTTTCAATCTGTACGCACTAAACCCACCCGCGAGCAGGTTAAGCGTGCAGAAACGGCTTATGCAGAATTGAACAAAAATGGCAGCGTCAGCGCGTTAAAACGTACAGTGAGCATGCCCACCAAATTGCTGTTATTAGCATTACTTGCCATGCTGCCGATGCTTTACCTTGCTTTGCAAATTGGCTTAATGGGCTTTATTGCCCTTGCGATTAGCATTCTGGTATTGCTGGTGGGCGGTAATCTGGTGCTGAGTCGTTATTATGCTATCGTGGCTAAGGCAAAGCATATCTACGATAACCCTTTGATGGCACATATTTACAGTGGAAACTCTGATGATCTTGGCGCGATTGATTTAGCGCTGCAAATGCAGAATTCTGAGCTTAAGTCGATTCTGGGGCGTGCATCGGATTCCTGTTATAACGTGTCAGAACAGGCCAAAATTTCTGCTGCCAAGGGCAAACAAATCCAGAGTACCAGTCAGGCTCAACTGTCTGAAATAGAACAAGTCGCTACGGCGATGCAGGAAATGACCGCCACATTAGGCGATATGTCCTCCAATTGTGCTGATGCAGCCAGTGCCTCGCAAATGGCATCCGCTGAAACCATCAATGGCGATAAAACGGTGTCGAGCACCATTAGCTCGATTCAAGCTATGGCGGAGCAGCTGCAACAAACATCAAAGGTGATTACTGAGTTAGAAGCCCACAGTAAAGATATTGGCACAGTACTCGATGTGATTCAGAGTATTGCGGGTCAGACGAATTTGCTGGCATTGAATGCCGCGATTGAAGCGGCTCGAGCGGGTGAGCAAGGTCGTGGCTTCGCTGTCGTTGCTGACGAAGTGCGGGCGCTGGCACAACGTACTCACGATGCCACCAAAGAAATCCAAAGCATGATTAACCTGTTGCAGCAGGGGACCAACAAAGCTGTGGTCAGCATGCAGCAAGGAGTGGTTGCCGCTGCCGACTGTATTTCAACAGCGGATCTTGCGGGCGCAGCCTTACGCACAATCCGTGAGGCCATTTCGACCATTACCGATATGACGCACCATATTGCCAGCGCGGTTGAAGAGCAATCGAGTGTGGCAAATGAGATGAATCGCAGCGTGGTAAATGTGTCGCAATTTACCCATTCTAGCCATCAACTCGGCAGTGAAATGGTCGGCTTGAATGATGAAGTGACTCACGAAATGGATTCACACTCGGTATTGGTTGAGCAATTTTTAAAGCGCAGCTTTAGGATTTAACTGTCTAAAACTTAAGATAAATAAGGCAATAGTCTGACTATTGCCTTTGCTTTTTCTGCTCTCTGCATCAATTCCTGAGCGCTAACTCAATAGCCCTTACTAAAGTCGATTCGATTCTGCAGTGGCTCACCGCTAATGTAGCGGTGATAGTTTTGGCTAAAAATCTCGACGATTTGTGCAGGATGGCTTGGCGCTGAAATATGCGGCGTGATGATGGCATTTTCCCGTTCCCAAATGGGATGGCTATTGGGCAAAGGTTCTTGAGCAAAAACATCCAAAACCGCTTGTTGGGCAGGTTTAGCGATAAGCAGGACATTAAGCGCATCGAGATCGAGTGCATCACCGCGGCCAACGTTAAACAGCACTGCATCATCTTTTAGCTTGCCTAAGGTATCAGCGTTAAGCAGGCTTTGGGTTGCCGGAGTGCTGGGCAGTAAATTCACCACCACATCGGCTTGCATCAACGTCTGGCCCAAATTGGCCATCACTTCAATGGCATCAAAACCTTCTACGGCATTACCGCTGCTATTGATACCAGTAACATGCATGCCAAAGTGTTTTGCGGTTTGCGCTAGATGCTGGGCGATTGAGCCAGTACCGAGTAAGAGTAATCGCATTCCCTGTAAACTTGTGTGACGTATGGGGAGTTGAACTTGCCACTGTTTTTGCTGTTGCTGCTGGCGATAAAAATCATGACCACGAATATGCGCGAGTAAATAACCGAACACAAACTCACTCATCAACGGGCCGAAAATGTCTTTAATATTCGTGAGTTGATAGTCTTTTCTGCCCCTTGGGCTCATCAGGGCATCTATGCCTGCAAAGCTTGATTGTAACCATTGCAGATTTTTAGCATGGGGTAATAGGGGCGCGGCAAGTTTAGGTTCGGCTAACCAAATATCCGCTTCAATTATGCTCGCTGGATTATCATCGAGTATCTCTAAATCAGGGAGCTTCTGCGCCTCAATCAAGTCGCGGTACTGCTGATTTGCCTTCGTTAGCAAGAGTAACTTGTGCCCCATAGCGTCTCCCTTTATGCTTAGTTATTGTTATTTTTCAATGTGCTGTCGCGTCACTTCGAGGGATTGCGTCGCATCTTTTTAGGTTGAGTCATTATGGATCAGTTAATCGCCCTTATTGCCCAATTGGGGAACATGCTTCGCCCTTGGGCTTTTGATATTGCTACCGCTATGGTGGTGTGTCTTATTTTGGTTTTTTCAGCGGATGTCAATCGTCTCTTAAGGCGTCATTTGTTGGGGCAATCTTTTGTGCTACGGACATTTGTTTTTATTATTGTGAATGCCTTCGGTTATGGCTTATTGATTGTAAAAACCACGCCTTGGGTGGCAAGGCATATAGTGGCTATGCCATCCCATTGGATGTTTTTACTGATAGTGGCCGTGTTCATTTTTATCGGCTATTGGGCTCAGCGAAATAACCAAGTCTAATATCGATATCAAGCTTGTCGTTATTCGAAGTAACCAGAGTAATCGGCCGTTGTCATTTGAGTTAAGGCTTGCATGGCGCGGTCGGGATAATTGCTAAACACGCCATCGACGCCCATTTGCTTAAGTGCATGAATATCATCGCAATGGTCGACAGTATAAACATAAACCTTGGCACCTCGGTTATGGGCGTCATCTACTAGTGCTTGGCTGATAAAACTCACATCTAAATGTAATGAATAGGCATTAAGGTCGCTTACCACGCCAGCCCCATCGAGTGGAATACTGGCAAGCAGCGGCGCGACGAAAGCTTCGGGCAAAGCTTGTTTAAGTTCGCGCAGATACGGGTGGTTAAAGGAGGAAATCAGTAACTGCTCCTTGGTAAACCCAAGCTGACTCATAGCCTTTGGATATAAATCGATTAACGTCGTGACGGTATTAATGCCTTTTAATTCAATATTGACTATGCAGCGCCCCGCAATCAGCTCAAGTACTTGCCATAGCGTTGGTATGGGTTCGCCTTTCACATTGATACTCGCCAGATAGTCCTTGGTCGCTAAGTGAATGACGCCCGTGCCCGAGCTTTTATTATCAAGCCTTCGGTCATGAAACACGACTAACTCACCTTCGACATTATGCACATCGAGTTCGACGGCTTGTGCACCCAATTCTAACGCTTTAGCCATGGCGGCTAAGGTATTTTCGGCCTGATAACCGCTGGCGCCACGGTGAGCAAAAATAAGCATGTTCTGCGATCCTATTAGCTTCTAATAATGCCTTGTTGCTCTCGACTTTGACTATTCTTAATATGGATTTCCATCTGCGGATAGGCGAGTTCGAGATTGTTTTCTTTGAGTTTTTTAGTCACTCGTTTATGTAAATCATGGCGCAGTGGCCAACGTGCCGACATATCTTTCGCATAGGCGCGCACTTCATAATCTTGGGTATGTTTACCAAAGCCGGCAAACCAGACTTCAGGTTCTGGGCTGGCAAGTGCATCTTCACATTCTTGCACCGCTTGATACAGCGTCGCTTCGACTTTGGCAGGGTCTGAATCCCGCGCCACCGACACATAAACAATGACCCGCGTAATAGGATCTGACAACGACCAGTTGATCAGCTGCTCTGTGATAAAGGCCTTGTTCGGTATGATGATTTCCTTTCTATCCCAATCGATAATCGTTGTCGCCCGAATTTGAATTTTACTCACGGTTCCTGTTAAATCGCGAATTGTCACTGTGTCGCCAATCCGCACTGGCTTTTCAAATAAAATGATCAGACCCGAAATAAAGTTGGCGAAAATCTCTTGTAAACCAAAACCTAAACCGAGCGACAGTGCGGCAATCAGCCATTGAAGCTTAGACCATTCCATCCCGAGATTAGAAAAGCCGATTAATAGTCCGAGGAAAACCACCAGATAACGACTGACGGTGGTGATCGCAAACCCCGTTCCGGGCGAGAGATCAAGCCTTTGCAGGATCATTAGCTCAAGTAGGCCGGGTAAATTGGTGGCAATCATCAACGAGAAACCCACCACTATCAGCCCAAACATCAAGGACTTCATGGTAATTGGCAGTTGTTGTTCTAGGCCATTGACGCTGGTATTGGTCGTCCACAGGGTGATGCCGTCGAGGAAGGAAAATAGCGCCGTGTGGGTTTGAGTCCACAGACCAATCAAGCTGGCTAAGAAGGCCAATAACAACAACGAACGCACTAGACCGAGGGATTGGCTCGAAATAGTTTCGAGATCGACCACGGGTTCTTCGTAGGTGTCGAGCCCATCGGTAGAAAGATGATGGGTTTCACCTTTTTCCCTTTGTGCTAAGCGCTCTGCACGTTTTGCCTTGGCGCGATCGAAGGCGATACGCCGGCGTTCAATTAACATCCAGCGTTTGATCAACTGGTATAAGAGTAAGAAACCCAGACCAAGCACGATCGATAATTGCAGTTGTAACAACATTTGGAAGGCGGTGAAGTAGTAACCCCTAAAGGCTAATCCGGCACTTAACAGTGGCACAGATATCAACAAGGTCCAGAGGATCTTCTGAATGAGTTTTTTGTTTTTACCGTCTTTCTTCGCATCCGAGTTTTTACGGCTGAGAATTAAGATGTCTTTGTATAACAAGAATAAAACGATACAGAAAACAATAAAGGCACCGCGGCCTATGCTGTTGCGCACCAGTGACGTGTCGAGCACTTCGGTAAAGCCCATTAAGCCCAATAATGGACTAGCGACCAGCACAAAGTGCCTGAGCCGTGATTGTCCCGCTTGGATGAGTTTCGAGGGGCGTTTGAAATGGCCCACGAGCACGCCTTTGTCGAGCGTGAGAATAAAGATGAAGCGATACAAGAGGTAGACTAAACCAATCGCCAGTATGCCCATGCCCACAGCTTGCACAAAGTTACGATCGGATTGATAAAAAATTAATCCCGCCATGATCACAGGGAAAGGTTTTATCAAGGCATAGCAGATACTGCAAACGAGCGCTTTGAGGGTGTAAATAAATTTATCTTGGGTCACATTGCCCACATAAGTGGTGTAATGATTTAGCAAGCGATTGAATTTAGGCGTGATTAAGTCCTGTACGACTAAACACAGTACTAGCAATATGATCCACCAAGACCAATAATCGTTTTGCTCTTCCCAGGCTTTTCCCAGTTCATCCCACTGTGCTTGTTGCACAAGCCAAACCGCGCTGCGCTCAAGGTCGGTCAGCCATAATTTACTGATACTGGCAGCATTCGGTACCCAGAATAAATGCTCGTTAAGGGTATTTTTAAGGGTGAGATGTTGCTGGCTCAGTTGTTGATAGTTGACCTTCAACTTGCCTAATTCACTCAAGTATTGGTCATAGCTTTGCATCAACTGCGAGATCAAACTTTGCTGCGAGTGCAGTAGTTTAATCTGTTGCTCATTGTATAAGCCGGGCTGTTCTAACTCTTGCTCATTGAGGGCTTGTTGCTGCTCTAAATGGTATCTGTCTAAGCGCGCATCGGCGATCAGGGTTTGCAGTTTTTCGTGGTTCGGCGGCTTAGGCAATGATTGCAACATCTGCAAAAAGCGCTCACCAAAGGCGGAGTTCATTTTGACCCAAGTGATCTGTTCTTGGATGTTCGCCAACTGTTTGGCTTGGGATTGATATTGGGTTTCTGCCTGTTCCTGCTGCTCGACCACATTATTGATCTGCAAGGTTAAGGTTTGCAGTTTTTGGCCATAAATCTGGTTAGTGTCGGCAATATTGCGGGTAATGGGATCGAGGACTTTGTCCGTGTTGACTAAGTTTTTGGCTAGGGTGGCATCGGTTTGTTGCTGACGTTGTTTATTGATCGCCTTGTTGATGGTTTCAATCAAGGCTTCTTGCTGCACCAGTTGTTGGCGTACTAGCTGTAATTGTAATTGCGTCAGTTCAATGCGTTTTTGGCTGCTGGCAAGCTCGGCCTCATTGGTCGCAAGGCTTTGTTCAAAGAAGAGTCGTTGAGTTTGTTGTAACTCACCCGTAGGGGTATCAAGCGGGGCGAGTTCTGTTTTTTTGTTCTGGGCGACTGTTTGCCTCGCGTTGGCAATCACTGTCGGTAAGTCATTGTGGCGCTGTAATAAATCGTTAACTTGTCGGCCAAGGGTCGATTCACTTTCTTTAAGTTCAGACAAGCGAATATAGGCCATCGAAGCCTGCTGGCTGAGGTCTGTGCCTTTTTCCAGTGATAGAGGTTTATAGGCATCTTTCAGTGCTTGATTGGTGCGCTTCTTGTGTTGTTCAAAATCGATCTGCGCTTGTTGGAAACTGGTCGCACTGGCGGCGAGCTTCTCTATGTTAATTTTTAGGTCGTTAATTTGTTCATCAATGCTGAGATTTTGTTGCTGATCTTGCTTGTTCATGCCAAGACGTTTGTCCAACTGCAAAGGCGAATTGGCTAGGACGGAAAATGAGAAAAAAGCAATAACGAACAATAAAATACGTGGCATATGGGCTAAAGACATTTAGGGGCGAAAGACGCTCCATATTAGCCAAATTGCGTTGAGATTGGTATGTTTCAGGCGTTCTTTTTTCGCCGCTGTGACTGGTGCGATTGATGGGTTTCGAAGATGGCGGTCGCGACTATGATAGTGCCGCCGATTAGGGTGTTGAGATTGAGCTCTTCACCCAAAATAATCAGCGCTAACATGGCGCCATAGAAGGGCTGTAAGCAAGAGACTAGTCCAACCGTTTTGGCGCTGAGTTGCCTCAGTGCGGAAGTGAATAGCGCATGGGGCGCGGCGGTAAAGACGACACCGAGTAAAATAATCAATCCCCACACTTCGAGTGAGATGCTGTTCAATTCCGTTTGGTGCCACGGCAACAGGAACACCACGGCGACCAAGGTTTGGTAGAACATGGCATGGGGGCCGCTGTACTGGGAAAAGTAGCGTTTGTGCAATAAGTTACGGGCGGTGAACAAGATGGCGGACACTATGCCGATGGCAATGCCCAGCGTAGTGTCGTTACCTAAATTGGCCTCAGGGATGAGTAATATCACCCCAATCAGCACTAACACGCCGCTGATCATATCGAGTAATTTTATTTTACTGCCTGTCAGCAACGGCTCGGCAATCACTGTCATCACCGGATAGGTGAAAAATGCAATCATGCCAATGGCGACCGACGAGAGCTGCATGGCGGCAAAATAGGTTACCCAATGCAGACTGACGATCACCCCAAGCCCGATGGCGACCAGATAATCTTGTTTGCTGGCCAGCGTTAGCCGTTTGCGGCTGAGTTTGACCAGCAAACCTAACACAGTGGCGGCGACGATACAGCGTAGGAAGGTGATGTCCAGCGCGCTGAGTGGGATTAATTTAGAAAACAAAGCCGTGCCGCCAAATAGCAGCACAGCCAAATGTAATTCAATTAATCCCGAAGATTTAGCAGAACTCAAGAAAGCTTAATCCGCTTGCTTAACGTCTTTCAGGTTAGCGAAGGCTTGTCCCATACGCGTTACTGCTTCGGCTTCGACACCTTCAGCAAAGGTCGCGATAGCATCTTTAGCAAACAACATCACTACAGTACTGCCTAACTTGAAGCGACCCATTTCCTCACCTTTGTCTAAGGTGATGGCATCTGGGCCTTGAGTTGGATATTCCCAAGTGAAGACTTGCTTACCTGTCGGCGGCGTGACTGTGCCTGCCCAGACCGTTTCTATACTGGCAACAATCGTTGCGCCAACTAATACCATGGCTAATGGACCTAATTCGGTTTCGAAAATCGCCACCACACGTTCGTTACGGGCAAAGAGACCGGGTACATGTCTCGCCGTTAACGGATTTACCGAAAACAGTTCGCCAGGTACATAGGTCATTTTTGATAACGTGCCTTTAATCGGCATATGGATACGGTGATAGTCTTTAGGCGCCAGATAGATAGTCGCAAAATCACCGCCTTCGAAGCGTTTAGCATCTTCAGCTTGATCGCCAAGCAGGGTTAAGGATGAATAGTGGTGACCCTTAGCTTGGAAGATGCGACCGTTTTTGATTGGGCCTAACTGGCTTACGGCGCCATCGACGGGATGCACCATGATATCGGCGTCCATATCTAACGGACGAATACCGGGTTTAAGGGCGCGGGTAAAAAAGGCATTAAAGCTTTTATAAGCTTCAGGCTCGCTCTGCGCCGCTTCGCTCATGTCGATTTTATATTGTTTGATAAACCACTTGATAGCGGCAGTGGTCAAGGCGCCCGCTTCGGCGGCGGCGAGTTTACCCACTAAACGAGATAATAAGTGTTTTGGCAGCATGTACTGCAGCGCTATTTTGACTTTATCCAATTTCAATTCCTTTTCTTACTGCTCAATCTTTGCTGAGACTGTTGTTATTTATCAATAAGTCGTTATTCGTCAGTTGCCGCGCGGAAATGGCGGGCATGGCGTTGTTCATCTAAGCTGGCGATAATTTTATGGTAGTTATTAAAGCGATCTGCGCTGATTTTACCTTGGCTCAGAGCTTCTTGCAGTGCACAGCCGGGATCGTCACCGTGTTTACAATCGCGGAATTTACACGCGCCAAGATACTCACGAAATTCAACAAAGCACCAGCCGACACGCTGTGCGGGAAGATGCCATAGGGCGAATTCGCGCACGCCTGGGGAGTCGATTAAATCGCCGCCACTAGGCAAATGCAACAGTTTAGCTGTAGTAGTCGTGTGTTGGCCTAAGCCTGAGTTATCGGAAACATCACCAATCACCAGTTCGGCATCGGGTAATAGGGCATTGATGATCGATGATTTACCCACACCAGATTGGCCGGCAAATACGCTGACTTTATCTTTGAGTATGTCTTTGATGGTATCGATACCATCACCTAACTTGCTGCTGACCTTATAAACCGGATAGCCAATGTCTTTGTAGCGCTGTAGCGCTTCATCGATAGCCTGCGCTTCATCGGGGTTGAGCAAGTCAATTTTATTCAAAATGATGATAGGCGGAATATCAGTATCTTCAGCGGCCACTAAATAACGGTCGATGATCTGGGTGGTAAAGCTGGGTAATACCGAGGACACAATCAAAATTTGGTCGATATTCGAGGCGATGATTTTCACGCCATCGTATAAATCTGGGCGTGTGAGTGATGAGCGACGTGGATGAACGGCTTCAACAATGCCTGCGATGCCGCTATTGGCTTGGCTCTCAATGGCTAAGCGTACGATCACTTTATCGCCAGTGACTAAACTGGTGACGGCACGGCGAATATTACAGCGCACAATTTGGCCGCTTTCGGTTTCTATGTCGGCATGTTGGCCAAAACGAGAAATCACAGTACCGGGCTGTTCTTGCCCCAGTGAACTATCCTGTAACTCTGGCGTATTTTTTTCGCCACTGTCACGATTGAGTCGCTTCTCGTGATTAGCACGCATACGGCGTAATTGACCTTGGCTTAGGGGTTTCTTTTTACTCACTGATTCGTCTTCGTCAATTAGGTGATTTTTTGTGTCGGAAAAAAGCAGTATGATACACGCTCTTGAATAAAAAAGCCTGAATTTAGGCTAACTGACTTGATAAGGCTGATTTATGACGGCAGATGTAAATAATCTCATTTGGATCGATTTGGAAATGACAGGGTTAGAGCCCGACGTCGACAGGATCATTGAAATTGCCACGTTAGTGACAGATCAAGAACTCAATATTATCGGTCAAGGTCCGGTTATCGCGATTCATCAATCGGATGACGTGCTGGCTGCTATGGATGATTGGAATCAAAAGCACCATGGTGAGTCAGGGTTGATTGACCGCGTTCGTGCTAGCCAAGAAACCGAAGCGCAAGCCGTGGCTAAGACGATTGCCTTCTTAGAACAGTATGTTCCTAAGGGTGCTTCTCCAATGTGTGGTAACAGTATTGGCCAAGATAGACGCTTCTTAAATCGTTATATGCGCGAGCTGGAAGATTATTTCCACTACCGCAATGTGGATGTCAGTACGATTAAAGAGCTAGTGAAGCGTTGGAGCCCAGAAACTATGGCGGGCTTTAAGAAGCAAAACACTCACCAAGCCCTGCAGGATATCCAAGAGTCGATCGCTGAATTACAGTATTATCGCAGCAAAGTATTTAAAATTTGACCGATCAGTAGATAAATATGCAAGAAGGGGTTGCAGCCGCATGAATTTTTCATATAATGCGGCCTCAACTTTTTGATGCGAACAGAGATGTACGGTCATTTAGATTGAATGCGACATTAGCTCAGTTGATAAAGGTTGATAGGCGATACCTTTGTCAATGTTGAAGGCAAATGTAGCAGCGATACAAAAAGCGACATTAGCTCAGTTGGTAGAGCGATACCTTGCCAAGGTATAGGTCATCGGTTCGAACCCGATATGTCGCTCCAAATTAAAATTTAGTGATTTGCCAAATCATTAATACAGATTATGCGACATTAGCTCAGTTGATAAAGGTTGATAGACGATACCTTTTTGAATGTTGAAGGCTAATGTGACAGCGATAATTATGCGACATTAGCTCAGTTGGTAGAGCGATACCTTGCCAAGGTATAGGTCATCGGTTCGAACCCGATATGTCGCTCCAAATTAAAATTTAGTGATTTGCCAAATCATTAATACAGATTATGCGACATTAGCTCAGTTGGTAGAGCGATACCTTGCCAAGGTATAGGTCATCGGTTCGAACCCGATATGTCGCTCCAATTTCAGACGGTTACAGTCTTAAAATGTAAATGCGACATTAGCTCAGTTGGTAGAGCGATACCTTGCCAAGGTATAGGTCATCGGTTCGAACCCGATATGTCGCTCCAATTTCCTAAATATTCCACTATCAGATTACTCAATTGACATTAGAACAGTTGCGAACTTGATATGGCGATACCTTTGTGATTGTTAAATTAGTCAAGGTATAGGTCATCGGTTCGAACCGCTCTTGATCAAAATCATGTCGCTCCAATTTCCTAAATATTCCACTATCGCATTGCTCAATTGACATTAGCTCAGTTGTGATTTTTGATATGGCGATACCTTTTTTATGCTTAAACCGTTTGCTAAGGTATAGGTCATTGCTCGAACTACTCCCGATAAAATCATTTCGCTGTAATTCCGTTAAACTCTCCAACAGCGACTTTTTCACGTCATTCTCTCAATTAGCTCATCTATACCCTTTCTTGATTAACGACTTTCCACTGCAAACCCTCTATATCTGATTCATCATGTACAACCAAAGGCTTACGTTAACCTATTGGGTTAAGTGTTTTGAGATCTCTTTTGGCTTTTCTCTCTTACACAAAACGGTGTGATTGGATTTAGATGCGTGATCTGAAGCGTGTTTCTTCAAGTTTTCCTAAATTAGATAGCTTCGCGAAAGTTAAATTATGACCTTGTTCAAATATTCGTAACGCTTTTGCTCACATAATGAAGCTAGACAAAATTAATAGCGCCAAGTAGTTGGCCTGACAGTGGAGTGCATTATATGCGTATTCAACAATTACGTGATCTACTTGAGTATGTGGCAAATTGCCGCTTAGATATGGCGCAACTCTATGGCCGACTCAATAATCAAGCTGACTCGGCCCGTGTGAAAATGATGCTGGATTATTTTGAGTCACATCAAAAAACCATGGCGGAGAAACTGCGTGATTATATGGAAGAAGCGCCACATCGTATTCTTGATACTTGGTATAAAGACTTCACTTTTGAAGACTTTACCAAGCGTTGCCAAGATATTATGTTGCCCGCAAACATGAATGAAGACGATGTGCTCAACTTGCACTTAGACTTAGAAAATCGTCTGATTGGTTTGTTAGAAAAAACGGTTAACTCCACCACTGCCGAAGATGCGCGTAATGCGTTAGCTAATTTGATCCGCGTGGAAAAAACTCAGCAGCAACGTTTAGTCCATAGTACGATTCGGATGGACGATATCTAAACCGTTATTTCTTCTCGATTCCTAAAGCCAGCCGAGTGCTGGCTTTTGTCTTTGTATTATCTATGTATTGATGACTTTTGCTCTACTTTGCGTCATTTGGACGGGTAACTGCGTCTGAACTGATTTACGTCATAATTATCCGCTCTGATTCTTGCTATTTTCTTACTTTAATTGGCTGATTCTTTATCGGTCTTGCTCAATGCTGCTAAGACTCCTATGGTGAGGTAACTCATGGTGGAATGAAGTCGTTGGCGTCCAAGGAGATCCTTTATGGCACAAGATCTATCGCAATTCCCCAAGGCCTTATTTACCCAAGCACAGGTTCGTGAAGCTGAACTGAGCGCCGTGTCGAAGGGAGCTTCTAGCCTTTATGAATTGGTCGAGCGTGCTGGCGCGGCGGCTTTTGAGTGTTTAGTGAAGCATAACCCCAACGCCTCTTCTGTGTTTATCCTCGCTGGCAGCGGTAACAATGGTGCCGATGCCTTAGTGTGCGCCCGTTTAGCCCGTGCCTATAGTATGGCCGTTTCTGTGATGATGACGTCAGCGGCAGGCACGCCTGAGTGTCAGCAAGCATTGGCCCATTATCTTAAAGACGGCGGAGAGTTACTGCCAAAAGCCGTTGCGCCCATTCTTGCGGCCAAGATCATCGTTGATGGTTTACTCGGTACAGGTGTGCGAGATGCGGTGCGCGACGATATGGCTGAGTATATTCGTGCTATCAATGATAATTCCGCTTGGGTATTGAGCCTTGATTTACCGTCTGGAGTGATTGCCGATACCGGCGCTGTGGCGGGTGTTGCTGTGATGGCGGATGTCACCTTGTGTTTTGGTGGCTGGAAGCAAGGTTTGTTAACGGGTAAGGCGCGGCATTACAGCGGCGAACTTGAATTTGCCGCTTTAGGATTAACACCTTTCTTCGCTGAAGCGAGTGCACAAAGAGTCGGAAAAGAGACGCTTAAAGATTACTTTGCCGCCAGAGCGCGCGATAGCCATAAAGGCCAGTCGGGTAAGGTCACTGTTATCGGCGGTGATATGGGCATGGCTGGCGCCGTGCGACTGGCAAGTGAGGCATGTCTGCGTGCCGGTGCTGGGTTAGTCACAGTGATCAGTCGACCAGAGCATCAGTTGACGGTAAATGTCTCCCGTCCTGAATTGATGTTTTGGGGTTGCGATCTAGTCGATATGGAAGTGTATCTGCGCTTAGGTTGGGCGCAGGTTATCGTACTTGGCCCCGGTTTAGGTAAACATGACTGGGGCTATAACTTGTTTAAAGCCGTGGGCTTAAGCGATAAACCCTGTGTTTTGGATGCTGATGCTTTAAATCTATTGAGCAATGAGCCGCGTCGGCAAACCAATTGGGTGCTGACACCGCATCCGGGTGAGGCGGCGCGTTTACTCGGTTGCTCTGTGGCAGAAATTGAGCAGGATAGGTTTGCGGCAGTGCGGGTTATACAGCAAAAGTACGGCGGTGTTGTGTTGCTAAAAGGTGCTGGAACCGTCATTTTTGATGGCAAACAAATGGTTGTTGCGCCTGTTGGTAATCCTGGGCTTGCCAGTGGTGGGTGTGGTGATGTGTTATCTGGTATTATAGGCGCGCTCATGGCTCAAGGAATGGATAACATGCAAGCGACTGTGCTGGGTGTTGTTGTACATGGTTGCGCCGCCGATCTTGCGGCAATACAGGGAGAACGCGGCATGTTAGCGAGTGATTTAATGCCTTTTATTCGCCAATTAGTGAATAGTGATTTACTCTAGGCGGTATGTGAGACTCAAGCGGGGCTGGGCTTTGTTCTATACCTGTACCTTTTTAGGCTTGAGTCGCTTCTCCATCAATAACAGCAGTGATATAAGCGGATATGACAGAGTTAACTTTTTTCTTAGACAACGAAGACGACACTATTGCGGTTGGGCAAAAATTAGCCCGCCATGTCCAAGCGCCTTTGACTCTGTATCTTACGGGTGATTTAGGTGCCGGTAAAACGACGCTGAGTCGCGGCTTAATTCAAGGTTTAGGTCATAAAGGAGCCGTTAAAAGCCCGACTTACACTTTAGTTGAACCATATGAGCTGGATGGTGTCGAAGTTTATCATTTTGATTTGTATCGTTTAAACGATCCAGAAGAACTGGAGTTTATGGGGATCCGCGATTATTTCACGGATAAGAGTCTGTGCATTGTTGAATGGCCAGATAAGGGAGAGGGTTTATTGCCCGATGCCGATGTCCATATGCATTTAAGTTATCAAAATAATGGGCGTGAAATACGCATAGAGGCCTTGTCAGAGCTAGGTGAAAAGTTATTAAAAGCGATAAAATAAAAACTAAAATGATAAAAAATACCCCCTTTTTTCAAATTATTATTCTTTCTTTATGTTCTTTTTTATCTGTGACGGCCCATGCGGCTAATCAGTTAGAAAGCGTACGTATTTGGGCTGCGCCTGAGTCAACTCGAATCGTGTTTGACCTAAGCGAAGCGCCGGATTACACCTATTTCTCTTTAGATGGTCCTAATCGCTTAGTGGTGGATTTAAAAAAGTCCGCCACTAAAGTTGCGCTTAAAAATCTTGAAAACAACAGTAAGTTAGTCAAGGGCGTGCGAGTCAGTAAGTCGCCGACTAAGGGCGATTTGCGCTTAGTCATAGATTTGGTGAAGCCACTGAATGCGAGCTTGTTTTCGTTGCCCGTAACTGCGCCCTATGGCAATCGTCTCGTGGTTGATTTAGAAGATAAAACCTTAACAACCGCCACCGCAGTTGTGTCATCTACCCCTGTTAAAACGGTTACTCAAGCGGCAAAGTCATCCCGTGACATTGTGATTGCTATCGATGCGGGCCATGGTGGCGACGACCCCGGCTCCATTGGCCCTTCGGGCGTTTATGAAAAAAAGGTGGCCCTGGAAATCGCCAGACGTGTTTCGAGTAAAATCAATGACACGCCCGGCATGCGCGCTGTGATGATCCGTACCGGCGATTATTTTGTGAATCTGAATAAGCGCTCTGAGTTGGCCCGCAACAGTAAGGCCGATCTGCTCATTTCTATCCATGCCGATGCTTTTACATCACCCAATCCGCGCGGGGCCTCTGTGTGGGTATTATCTATGCGTCGTGCTAACAGTGAAATTGGCCGTTGGTTAGAGCAAAAAGAAAAACATTCTGAGTTGCTGGGCGGCGCGGGTGAGATTATCCAAAATACGGATAATGAACAGTATTTAGCTATGACGCTGCTGGATATGTCGATGAACAGTTCGATGGCCATTGGTCATTCAGTTGCGGGAGATATTCTTAAGGATTTAGGCAGCGTGACTGAATTGCATAAGAGTCGCCCAGAATCGGCGAGTCTAGCCGTGCTGAAGTCGCCGGATATTCCTTCAATTTTAGTAGAAACGGGCTTTATCTCGAATCCTAAAGAAGAGCGTTTGTTGTCGAGCAGTCGTCATCAAGAAAGCATTGCCGATGCTATTTACAAAGGTGTGAGTCGTTACTATCACAATAATCCGCCCGCGGATACTTTGCTTGCCCAGCGTGGCGGCGCAAGTTCTAGCAGTACTAAATCGACAAAAGAGAGAACGCCAACCGCTTATGTGGGAAGTTCAACGGCATCGAATGTCAAACATAAAGTCAGTCGTGGTGAGTCTTTATCAGCCATTGCGCAGCGTTACCGTGTGCCTATGTCTAGCATCAAACAAGCGAATGGGATGAAGTCCGATGTGGTGCAGTTAGGACAAACGTTAGTCATACCCCAGAGTTAAATAGGAAAGCATGATGGGCATTCAGATCCTGCCACCGCAATTAGCCAACCAAATTGCGGCGGGGGAAGTGGTTGAGAGACCCGCTTCCGTAGTCAAAGAATTGGTCGAGAATAGCCTCGACGCAGGAGCGAGCCGAGTCGATATTGAAATCGATAAAGGCGGCAGCAAGCTGATTAAAATTCGCGATAACGGCTCTGGCATACCCAAAGATGAACTCGCATTGGCCTTATCGCGCCATGCGACTTCAAAGTTGCACACCTTAGACGATCTTGAAGCTATCCTCAGTTTTGGTTTCCGTGGTGAAGCGTTAGCCAGTATCAGCTCAGTCTCACGCTTAACGTTGACGTCGCGAACTGCAGATCAAACCGAAGCATGGCAAGCCCATGCCGAAGGTGCCGACATGGCGGTTAAAGTCATGCCCGCCGCGCATCCTGTTGGTTCGACGATTGAAGTGGTGGATTTATTCTTTAATACGCCGGCTCGCAGACGCTTTTTAAAGAGCGATAAAACCGAATTTACCCATATCGATGAATGGTTAAAGCGCATCGCCTTAGTGCGCGGCGATATCCATTTCACACTGACGCATAACGGCAAGACGGTACGCAATTATCGTCCCGCCATGAATGAAGCCCAGTATTTACAACGTTTGACGCAAGTAAGTGGTCGCCCATTTGCTGAGCAAGCGCTTAAGATTGAATGTCAACATGATGATTTGCGCCTCAGTGGTTATTTACAGTCACCTTGGTCGCCGGTGATTACTGATACCCATTATTTTTATGTCAACGGACGGCTTATCCGTGACCGCTTAGTCAATCATGCTGTGCGCCAAGCCTTTGCCCAAAAAGCAGAACTGGAGCAACCCGGCTATGTGTTGATGTTGGATATCGATCCCCATCAAGTGGATGTAAACGTGCATCCTGCTAAACATGAGGTACGATTCCATCAGAGTCGCTATGTGCATGATTATATTTTGCAAGCATTGCAATCGGCGCTGGAAGAAGCAGGGGAACTCAACGTCGTTCACTCTAGTTCCTTGGATGAAGTTGAAGATGTGTTTGTGGATGCTCCAACAAGCGCAGTTGGAATAGCTGCCCCTTTTGCACTTGGTGCTGATACATTTGAGTCTGCTCAAGATGCAGTTGCCCCTGCCGTTCAAGTAAAATCTGCCAGCGCAGGACGAGAAGGCGCCAGTTTTAGCACTCAAACCAATGCCTTTGGCAGCATGGCCACGCCAAGGGACAGTAGTCGCGGCAGTTATTCTGCAAGTGAATCTCGGCAACGTACTGAATTACCGTCAAAAACGGCAATTGCAAGTTATGGGGCTTTACTGCAAACACCTGCTTACAGTGTAAAAAATCATGATTATCAGCCATCTCTGCCTATGCCTGCGATTTTAGATGGCCAATATTGGGTAATGGTTACGGAAGATAAGCTCAGTCTATTGCCAATAAAATCAGTAGCATTGGCGACGCGTTGCCAAGAGATTGAAGCTAAGCTAGCGACCGGATTAATTGGGCAGCCTCTACTGATGCCAGTGTCTGTCGCGGCCGATGCAGATTGGCAGGCTGTGCTCGATGAACATGACACGCTGATCCGCCAATTAGGTTTAGAACTAACAATTCGTTACCAGCAGTTGATTATTAAAAAAGTGCCCCCATATATCAGAGAGAGCCAGTTAGCCAAAGTGATCCCTGATTGGCTACAATCGCTACGTTTTGAAACACCTGCGCCAAGCGCATTGGCATTTTGGTTGGCAAAACACAGTTTAACGGGATTCGTTTCGGCACCAGAAATCTGGGCAGCATTTTCGCAGTTAGCTGAAGAGAAAAAACAGCGTATTGCCAACAAAGCAATATCATTACCTTGGCAATCGTGGCTAGAAGAGCAAGCAAGTGAATAAAGAATTACAGCCTAAAGTGATATTTTTGATGGGGCCAACTGCCTCAGGCAAAACTGCTTTAGCATTAGAATTAGCCGAAAAGCATAACTGCGAAATCATTTCGGTCGATTCAGCATTAATTTATCGCGGTATGGACATTGGCAGCGCCAAGCCTTCAGCCGACGAATTGGCCCGTGGGCCACATAGATTGATCGACATTCGCGATCCTAGTGAAAGTTATTCGGCAGCCGACTTTAGAGCCGATGCGATAACCGAGATAGAAAAGATTGTCAGCATGGGCAAAACGCCAGTATTAGTTGGCGGAACCATGATGTATTTCAAAGCATTACTCGAAGGTTTGTCACCTTTGCCGAGTGCGGACGAGGCCATTAGAGCCGAGATCCAAGCGCAGGCGGATGAAAAGGGATGGGAAGCACTGCATGATCAATTAAGGGAAATAGATCCCGTGTCGGCAGAAAGAATTCATCCTAATGATCCACAAAGACTTTCAAGAGCGCTGGAAGTCTATAGAATAAGCGGTAAGAGTATGACTGAGCTTACTCAGACCAAATCTGCTCCCTTGCCCTATGACGTAGTGCAGTTTGCTATTGCACCGCGTGAGCGCAAAGTGTTACATGACTTAATTGCGCAACGTTTTGCGATTATGCTCAAGCAGGGCTTTCTTGAGGAAGTCACAGAGCTGAAAGCCCGTGGAGACCTGCATTTAGACTTGCCTTCAATGCGTTGTGTGGGTTATCGACAGTGCTGGCAATATCTCGATGGTGAGTTTGACTATGATACTATGGTCGAAAAAGCGGTTGCTGCTACTAGGCAATTGGCTAAGCGTCAATTAACATGGTTGCGCAGTTGGCCAGAGTTGAATTGGCTCGAAAGTGGTGCTGAGGGGAATTTAGTTACACTTATGCGTCAATGCCGCTAGCTTATTAGCCCTTGCTGTATAATACTAAAACTAAACAAAAAACTATCACTGATATCGATTTATTTTATATAAATTAAAAAGGAAATAATAAAATGGCTAAGGGGCAATCTTTACAAGACCCATTTTTGAACGCATTGCGTCGCGAGCGCGTTCCTGTATCAATTTACTTGGTTAACGGCATTAAACTCCAAGGACAGGTAGAGTCGTTTGATCAATTTGTCATTCTGTTGAAAAACACAGTGAGCCAAATGGTTTATAAACACGCTATTTCTACTGTCGTGCCAGCACGCCCATTCAACGTTACTGGTCACCAAAATGCCCAAGGCGGATATGGTGCTCAAGATGATGCGCCTAGTGGCGAATAAGTTTTATCTAAGGAGTTTACTTCTTGTTTGATCGTTATGAGGCGGGAGAAACTGCGGTTCTTGTCCATATCGACTTTTCCGATGAGGAACGCCGAGAAGATTTAGTCGAGCTGCAGCTATTAGTAGAATCAGCTGGAGCCCGATCAGTCGGGGTGATTACTGGAAGTCGACGTTCGCCGGATCGCAAATTTTTTGTGGGTTCTGGTAAAGCTGAAGAGTTAGCCGCATTAGTGGCGGCGACCGAAGCCAATGTGGTGATTTTTAATCATGCATTGAGTCCAGCCCAAGAGCGTAATCTTGAGCAAGTGTGTCAATGTCGAGTACTCGACCGTACGACGCTTATTCTCGATATTTTTGCTCAAAGAGCGCGAACTCACGAAGGTAAGTTGCAGGTGGAGCTAGCGCAATTGCGCCATATGTCGACTCGCCTGATCCGTGGTTGGACGCATCTTGAAAGGCAAAAAGGTGGTATTGGTTTACGTGGTCCAGGGGAAACCCAGCTCGAAACCGATAGACGTTTGCTCAGAGGACGGATTAAAAATATCAACAAACGCTTAGAGCGAGTTGATAAACAACGTGAACAGAGTAGACGTGCACGTAAGCGCAGTGATTTGTCGACAGTATCATTAGTCGGCTACACCAACGCCGGTAAATCAACGCTGTTTAATGCCTTAACATCTTCCGATGTTTATGCAGCAGATCAGCTGTTTGCCACACTCGATCCCACGTTAAGAAAGTTAGATTTACCCGATGGTGCCGTGATACTCGCGGATACAGTAGGGTTTATTCGTCATTTGCCCCATGATCTCGTTGCTGCATTTAAGGCGACTTTACAAGAGACAAGGCAAGCTGAGTTACTACTGCACATTGTTGATTGTGCAGATGAAAACATGGCGGATAATTTTGATCAGGTTCAATCTGTACTGAAAGACATCGAAGCCGATGAAGTCATGCAACTCGTGGTATGTAACAAAATCGATTTACTCGAGGATGTAACCCCAAGAATTGAATATAACGACATAGGCAAACCCGTTCGAGTTTGGGTTTCAGCACAGAAGCGTTTGGGATTTGATTTGCTATTGAAAGCCATCACTGAGCTTATCGGTGAGGTGATTAAAGAGCTAACACTAAGAATTCCGGCAACTGCTGGACATTATCTTGGCCAGTTTTATCGACTGGATGCGATACAGCAGAAAGAGTACGACGATCTGGGGAACTGTATTTTGTCTGTTCGTTTATCGGACGCCGATTGGCGCCGATTAGCTAAACAGAGTCAGGGTGAGTTAGAAACCTTCATCTACGAAGATTCGATAGATGAGGCTGTTTGTTAATAATCTAATTTATTTCATCCACTTATGGAGTGCTAAATGGCTTGGAACGAGCCCGGTAACAAGGGTAATGATCCTTGGGGAAATAAAGGTGGTAACGACAAAGGACCACCGGACCTTGACGAGGTTTTTCGTAATCTTTCAAAGCGCTTTGGCGGCAAAGGAAATGGCTCAGGCCAATCTTTTAGTTCGTTTAGCCTAATCATCATTCTTGCTGTTGCTTTGGTTGTTTGGGGACTTTCGGGTTTTTATACAATTAAAGAAGCGGAGCGTGGTGTGGCACTGCGATTTGGTCAACATAATGGCGAAATAGGACCAGGTCTTCATTGGAAAGCGACTTTCATTGACCAAATTTATCCCGTTGACATTCAATCGGTTCGCTCTATTCCTGCGTCTGGTAGCATGCTGACATCCGATGAAAACGTCGTGAAAGTTGAGCTTGATGTGCAGTATCGTATTTTAGATGCTTACTCATATCTGTTCAGTGCCGTCGATGCGAACGCCAGTTTGCGTGAAGCGACCGACAGTGCATTGCGTTATGTCATCGGACATAACAAGATGGATGATATTCTGACTACTGGCCGTGATGCTATCCGTCGCGATACGTGGAAAGAGTTAGAGCGCATTCTTGAGCCCTATAAATTGGGTCTGGCGATTGTCGATGTTAACTTCTTGCCGGCACGTCCGCCTGAAGAAGTGAAAGATGCCTTCGATGATGCGATTTCTGCCCAAGAAGATGAACAACGTTTTATTCGTGAAGCTGAAGCCTATGCCCGTGAGATTGAACCTAAAGCTCGTGGTGAAGTTGAACGTATGGCACAACAAGCGAATGCTTATAAAGAGCGTGAAGTCTTAGAGGCTCGCGGTAAAGTGGCTCGATTTGAGCTGTTATTACCTGAGTATCAAGCTGCGCCTGAAGTGACTCGCAAGCGTTTGTATCTCGATACAATGCAGCAAGTGATGACTGATACGAATAAAGTGCTGATTGATGCCAAAAACAACGGCAACTTAATGTACCTACCGCTAGATAAGTTAATTCAGCAGAAGCCTGCGACAATTGAGCTGGAAGCTAAGCCACAGCAAAATGTCAATTCTTCATCTGTATCAACGACTCGCGCGAATGAGCCTTTGAGTGGACGTCCATCCCGCGATGATCGTACTCGCCAAGGGAGGGAGTAATCCATGGGTAGATTAAGCGTTATTCTTATCGCCGTACTTTTAGGTATTGGTTTGTCATCTTTAATGGTGGTGAATGAAGGCGAGCGCGCAATTGTGGCGCGTTTCGGTGAAATTTTAAAAGACAATGTGGATGGCAAGCAAGTCACTCGCGTCTATGGTCCAGGTTTACACGTTAAAGTACCTGTGATCGATAAAGTAAAATTACTCGATGCCCGTATTCAAACACTCGATGGTGCTGCGGATCGTTTTGTAACTTCAGAGAAGAAAGACCTTATGGTCGATTCCTATGTGAAGTGGCGTATTTTGGATTTCGAAAAATATTACCTGTCTACAAATGGTGGTATTAAATCGAATGCTGAATCGCTTTTACAACGTAAGATCAACAACGATTTACGAACTGAGTTTGGTCGCCGCACAATCAAAGAGATTGTCTCTGGTAAGCGTGATGAGTTACAGAATGATGCATTGGAAAATGCTTCAGAAAGCGCTAAAGACTTAGGTATTGAAGTTGTCGATGTGCGTGTAAAGCAAATCAATTTACCCGCTAACGTCAGTAACAGTATTTACCAACGTATGCGTGCTGAGCGTCAAGCTGTGGCAAAAGAGCATAGAGCACAAGGTAAAGAGCAATCTGAAATTATCCGTGCAACGATCGATGCTAATGTAACAGTGAAGATTGCTGAAGCTGAGCGTAAAGCCTTAACCATTCGTGGTGAAGGTGATGCATTAGCTGCTAAGATATATTCTGATGCTTATAGCAAAGATGCTGAATTTTTTAGCTTTGTTCGTAGCTTAGATGCCTATCGTGCTAGTTTCTCAGGCAAGTCAGATATCATGGTATTAGAGCCTGATAGCGAGTTCTTCAAGTATATGAAGAGCACTTCACCTAAGAAGTAATACGTTAAAAGTGTTGATCTAATAGGCCCTGTTACCCAGGGTCTATTTTTTTATCTGGCGATTGTTAAATTAGATATAAAAGTTAAGGCTAATTTATATTAGCGATGCATGCTTTATGCCGATGTCACAGACAAGATGCTCAAAAAACCTTCCAAATGGATTAAAACGGCTTAATAGTTGGGGATTTTTTCGACTTTTTTCAAAAAACACGCAATCTCCCTAACTTACTTGCGTGTTTTCACTATGATCTGCTTCTAATTTTTAGCTATAATGAGCCCCGCTTCAAACTTCGATTTTTGACCCTAGTGATGACTAAGGGCCGAAAGTCTTTGAAATATAAAAATTCCAACACCCTCTGGGAGATAAGTGGATGAGCAATGCGCCAGTCGATACCGGACGTCGCAGATTCCTGACAGCCGCAACCGCCGTAGTAGGTGGTGCTGGTGCCGTCGCTGTAGCGGTTCCTTTCATCAAGTCATGGAATCCGAGTGCCAAAGCGAAAGCTGCAGGTGCACCGGTCGAAGTAAATATCAGTAAAGTAGAGCCAGGTCAGCTGATCCGTGTTGAGTGGCGTGGAAAACCTGTATGGGTTGTCCGTCGCACAGATGCTGTGATCAATGAACTGCCAACACATGATGATAAGTTAAGAGATCCTGCTTCTGCTGAAATGCAGCAGCCTGAATATGCAACAAATCCTTTGCGCTCAATTAAGCCAGAGTATTTTATTGCTGTCGGTATTTGTACCCACCTCGGATGTTCACCTACTTATTTACCAGATTCATTTGGTGAGCAAGTTGAAGGTGTCACTTCTGGTTTCTTCTGTCCATGTCATGGCTCTAAGTTCGATATGGCTGGCCGCGTCTTCCAAGGCGTACCTGCTCCATTGAACCTAGTTATCCCTCCACATCAATACGTTGATGATGGCACCGTGATTATCGGTGTAGATAAAGGAGTGGCGTAATGGTTAAGAATTTAATTAATTGGATTGATGCGCGTATCCCTATGACGGCGACTTATAACCGTCACGTGGGTCAGTATGCAACGCCAACTAACTTTAACTTTTGGTACTTTTTCGGTTCGCTAGCGATGTTGGTATTGGTTAACCAATTACTGACGGGTATCTGGTTGACGATGAACTATGTACCAACAGCAGAAGGCGCATTCGCTTCTGTTGAGTACATAATGCGTGACGTTGAATACGGTTGGTTGCTGCGTTATATGCACTCTACCGGTGCTTCAGCGTTCTTCGTAGTGATCTATCTGCATATGTTCCGTGGTCTGATTTACGGTTCATATCAGAAGCCTAGAGAACTACTGTGGTTGTTCGGTATGCTGATTTTCCTCGTGCTGATGGCTGAAGCCTTTATGGGTTACTTGCTGCCATGGGGACAAATGTCGTACTGGGGCGCGCAGGTAATTATTTCTCTGTTTGGTGCTATTCCTGTTATTGGTGACGATTTAACCCTGTGGATCCGTGGCGATTACGTGATCTCTGGTGCAACATTGAACCGATTCTTCGCACTGCACGTGATCGCACTGCCGTTAGTATTAGTGGTACTCGTGTTCTTACACTTAATTGCGCTACACGAAGTGGGTTCAAACAACCCTGACGGTATCGAGATTAAGAAGAACAAAGACGAGAATGGCTGGCCAGTTGATGGTATTCCATTCCACCCATACTACACAGTTAAAGACATCATGGGCGTTGCAGGCTTCCTGATTGTGTTTTGTTATGTGTTGTTCTTCATTCCTGAAGGCGGCGGTTACTTCCTTGAGAAGCCAAACTTTGAAGCGGCTAACCCGATGAAGACACCTGAACACATTGCACCTGTATGGTACTTCACACCTTTCTACGCCATTTTACGTGCCATTCCTGATAAATTAGCAGGCGTAATAATGATGGGGCTATCGATTGCTGTACTGTTCGTATTGCCTTGGTTAGATCGTTGTAAAGTTAAATCAGTTCGCTACCGTAGCACACTGCACAAGTTGAACATTGCTCAATTCGCAATTTCTTTCATAGTGTTAGGTTACTTAGGTGTAGTTCCTGCTACGCCGACGCTGACGATAGTTGCACAGGTGTTTACTTTTACTTACTTTGGTTTCTTTGTGGCGCTGTGGGTATACAGCAAGAATGAAAAAACTAAACCTGTTCCAGCGAGGTTGACACACTAATGAAAAAATTACTGATTGCATTAGTCACCTTGTTGCCGACGCTGGCTATGGCCGCAAGCGGGCATAAAATACATTTAGAAGACGCTAATGTTGACCTGCATGATAAAGCTTCTTTAGAGCGTGGTGTGGACCTGTTCCAACATTATTGTTCTGGTTGCCATAGCACTCAGTATCAGCGTTATGAACGTGTCGCTACTGATCTCGGTATCTCTATTGATGACATGCGTAACAAGTATATGTTCACCGATGCCAAAATTGGTGAGCTTATGCAAAACGCGATTCCGCATAAAGATGCTGCTAAATGGTTTGGTGCTACACCGCCTGATTTAACATTAGTTGCACGCGTTCGTGGCGAAGATTGGGTTTATTCCTATCTAAAAGGCTTCTATAAAGATCCTAGTCGCCCATTTGGTGTGAATAACACAGTGTTCCCATCTGTTGGTATGCCACATGTACTCGAAGAGTTGCAAGGCACACCAGTTAAACAAGAAGATGGCACTATTGTGGTGACTGGCGGTAAATTAAATGCGGAAGAATATGATCAAGCGGTTCGTGATATCACGGGTTTCTTAGTCTATTCGGCTGAACCTGTTAAGCTAGAGCGTCAAGCTATGGGTTGGTGGGTACTCGGATTCCTGTTTATATTCTTTATTGTGGCCTACCTCTTGAAGAAAGAGTATTGGAAAGATGTACACTAGGCACCAATAACGGGTAAAATGTAATATCCGCATAGTGTAAACGGGGGGCTTAGCCCCTCGTTTACTTTTGTTTTATTTCGATTCTGGAGGGTATCAATGGCTGTTGCTGCCAACAAACGCTCTATCATGACACTGTTTTCAGGTGCTGATGATCTGTATAGCCATCAAGTACGTATCGTGTTAGCTGAGAAAGGGGTTACTGTTGATGTTTTACAGGTCGACCCTAACGAAATGCCTGAGGATTTGCTCGAAGTAAATCCATATAACTCAGTGCCAACTTTGGTAGATCGTGAACTCGTTTTATACGAGTCACGCATTATCATGGAATATTTGGATGAGCGTTTTCCTCATCCGCCTTTGATGCAAGTTTATCCAGTATCTCGCGGCCAAAGCCGTTTGATGATGCACCGCATAGATACAGACTGGTATTCGCTAGTTGACCGTATCCGTAAGGGTGATCGTGTTGAAGCCGCTCGTAAAGAGCTGACTGAAAGCCTGATCGCTATTGCGCCTATCTTCGGTGAAGTGCCTTACTTCATGAGCGAAGAATTTGGTCTAGCGGATTGCTACCTTGGCCCATTGTTGTGGCGCTTACCTGTATTAGGTATTGAGCTAGATAGCCGTGTAGCTAAAGATATCAAAGCGTACATGACACGTATTTTTGAGCGTGAATCGTTTAAAGCTTCTTTGACTGAAGCTGAACGCGAAATGCGCATGGGTATGTAATGAAGCCTTTGACTCCAAATCGTCCTTATTTACTAAGGGCTTACTATGATTGGTTGATGGATAACCAATTGACTCCTCACGTTGTGGTTGATGCCTTTATCGAAGGTACTCAAGTACCGCAGCAATACGTGAAGGATGGCCAGATAGTGTTGAATATCGCTGCTGGCGCAGTGGGCAATTTGCAAATTAGCAATGAGTGTGTGGAGTTCAATGCGCGTTTTGGTGGTGTTCCTCAGCAGGTGATGTTGCCAATGGCGTCAATTGTCGCTATTTATGCCCGTGAAAATGGGGCTGGCACTGTCTTCGATATCGAAGATGCTTATTTGCTTGACGATGAAGTCGATTCGTCTTTATCGGTTGTTGAAACAAACGATAAAGCGCCTGAACCGACGGATGAACCACCTAAGCGTCGCAGCCATTTAACCGTCGTAAAATAACGACCGCTAAATCGCTGTGGTGAAATGCCCAAGTTGTTTTAAAACTGAGCCAGTCCAATGACTGGCTTTTTTGTCGCTGTATTTTATCGCCGTAATTGGCTAAACCTTGAGGATAAGGTGTGGTAGCATTTGCGCCCGCATTCATCCGTCGGATATGCGTTCTACTCTTACCCATTTAGGCCAATGGATCTTGTATGTTGCTAATGATCGATAATTACGACTCTTTTACCTTTAACTTAGTGCAGTATTTTCAGCAGCTAGGGCAAGAGATAGTGGTTAAACGTAATGACGAAATTAGCATCGCCGACATCGAGGCGCTTGCGCCTACTCATTTGGTGATTTCTCCAGGACCTTGTACTCCCAATGAGGCGGGGATCTCCCTTGCGGCGATTGAATATTTTGCTGCGCGAATGCCAATCTTAGGTGTCTGTTTGGGACATCAAGCGATGGCGCAGGTTTTCGGTGCCAATGTAGTGCGTGCCGAACGGGTGATGCACGGCAAGGTCAGCGTTATTGCGCATACAGGACAGCGGTTATTTAAGGGATTAAATCAGCCTTTAACCGTGACACGTTATCACTCGTTACTGGTTGATGCTGTGCCTGAAGGTTTTGTACTCGATGCTTGGTTTGACGATGCAATTCACGGCCGAGAAATCATGGCCATGAGCCATCAAGACTTACCGCTTTATGGGGTGCAATTTCATCCCGAATCAATTCTCACCGAGCAAGGTCTCGAACTGTTAGCCAATTTTTTAGCGCAACCGGCTGTGTCCGTATAATTTCCTCGCCTTAAAAACTCTCCACACTATCAATTTCTGTTACAAGATTTATCCTTTTTTTAAGCAAGTTTAGCGATTAACTATGCTATAACTGCGGCAAAACTACGCGAATAGGCAAAACCAGCAGATAAACTAGACTGGGTCATTTAGCCGTTGCGATAACAATAAAAGGAAGGACAAATGAGAAGCGTAATGCGAAATTTGGGTTTAAGTGCGTTAGCGGTTGCCGTGTTGGCTGGTTGCGCAGCGACATCGACTGAAACAGCAGCTCCTGCATCATCCCCGCAAGCATTCCAAGTTCCCTTAGCCCAACCGCCACAGGTTTCACAGGCGCTTACGCTTAATCAAATTATGGCAAATCCCGATTGGATGGGGGTTTTCGCCAAAGAGGCTTACTGGAGCGACGATAGCCAAAGCGTGCTGTTTGCCCGCCAAGCGAGTGCTTCACCTCTGCGCAGTTATTATCAGCAAGGCATCAATGACAGCCGCGCCGTCGAGCTAGCGCTTGATAAATTACACGCGGCAGATCAGCAGTTTGGTGTGTTTGATCGCACTAAGTCACACAAGGCTTATCTGTATCTGGGCAACATTTTTGTTAAGCAATTAAGCACAGGTAAAATCAGCCAACTGACTCGCCAGCGCAGTGCCATCGATGGCGTGCGTTATCTCAATAATGGCGATATCGCCTATTGGCAGGGCGACAATGTTTTCCAAATTCATCAAGACTCAGGCTTAGTCGAGCAACTTGCCGAAATTAAAATGGCGAAAGCCCCAGAAGGTGTAAAAGAGCCAACGTCTTACCTTGCCAAGCAACAGCACAGATTGATTAAGTATGTGGCGCTGCAGCAAGAGAATGCTAAAGCCAAAGCACAGTACAAAGATGAATTGCAAAAAAGCGACCCAACACTCGCCGCCAGCACTTGGTATTTAGGCGATAGCGAAGTGGTGTCTGAGCTTAGTCTGTCACCGGATGGCCGCTATATTTTACTTGCTCTGACCGATAAGAATTACACCGGTAGCAGCGAACACGACATCATGCCTAACTACTTAGGTAGCGACGGTTATATCGACCCTGTGCCAGTACGTGCACGTGTGGCTGAAGATACGCCGCCAGGACAACGCTTTGTAGTGCTTGATTTAAACCAGCATAAACAAGTCGATATCACTATCGAGGGCCTGACGGGTTTTGATGAAGATGTACTCGCCAAAGTGAAAGCTGAGAATGCTAAAGCGAAAGGCGAAACTTACCAAAGCACTAAAGCGCCACGCAAAATTCAGCTAATTCAGGATTGGGGCTGGACTCAGAGTGCGATTCAATGGCATGAATCGGAAGATAAATTGGCTCTGATGCTAGAAGCTACCGATAACAAAGATCGCTGGATCGCCAGTGTCGATCTCGCTAAAGGTAAATTCACCACAGAACATCGTTTGCATGATGATGCATGGGTGAATTATGACTACAACCAATTCGGTTGGTTGCCGGGGACGGATTCTCTGTACTATTTGTCGGAAGAATCAGGTTATTCGCAGCTCTATGTGAAAGGACTCGGTGCAAAGCCGCGCGCCTTAACCCAAGGCAAGTTTGTTGTGAGCGACATCCAGCTGTCACCGGACGCGAATTATATCTACTACAAAGCTAACCAAACTCACCCTGGTATGTATAACGTTCACAGGGTGAACTTAGCCACAGGCAAAAATGAGCAATTAACGCAGTGGGATGGCAACTTAGATTACAGCCTAAGTCCCGATGGCACTCAGCTATTACTTAATGCCTCACGCCGCACTCAGCCCAATGAGCTGTATGTTCAACCCATTGGCGGTGAGTTAAAGCAGCTGACGTCTTACACCAGCGATGCCTTTAAAAATTACCCATGGCAAGCACCAGAAGTGGTCGCTGTACCTTCAAGCTATGGTGCCGGCAAGGTGTACGCCCGTGTTTATTTGCCACAAGGCTATGATAAATCCCGCGCCGAGAAATACCCTGCGGTGATTTTCAACCACGGTGCAGGTTATCTGCAAAATGCTGACTATGGCTTTAGCGGATACTTTCGCGAATTTATGTTCCACAACCTGCTGACTCAGCAAGGTTATGTGGTGATGGATATGGATTACCGTGGCTCTAAAGGTTATGGCCGAGATTGGCGCACCGCGATTTATCGCAATATGGGTCATCCAGAAGTGGAAGACTTAAAGGATGGCGTTAGCTGGATGGGAACCAATACGAATGTTGATACTCAACGTGTCGGGACTTATGGTGGTTCCTACGGCGGATTCTTAACCTTTATGTCATTGTTCACTGCACCAGATCTGTTCCAAGCAGGAGCCGCACTGCGTCCTGTGGCGGACTGGGCACATTATAATGCGCCTTATACCTCCAACATCTTAAATACGCCTGATGTCGATCCTATCGCCTATGAGCGCAGCTCTCCGATTGAGCATGCTCAAGGATTAACGAAACCACTGCTTATTATGAGTGGAGTTATGGACGACAACGTCTTCTTCCAAGACAGCGTGCGCATGGTGCAGCATTTGATTGAACTGGAAAAACCGACCTTTGAAACGGCGATTTATCCTGTCGAGCCCCATGGCTTCCGTCAGCCTTCTAGCTGGTTAGACGAATACCGCCGTATCTATAAGTTATTCGAACAAGAACTCAAATAACTCAGCTCGATTTCCTGTAAAGGCCTCTATGTGAGGCCTTTTTATTGGGTAACTGAGTAGGAAATATCCGATATCACACTATGTTTGTGTTCTGCGACTTTGCGTTATTGCTAAGATTAAGTGTATGTGCTGAAATTGTAATGATTTTGAGAGTTTGATTGTTTTGACGTCACTCAGGCATTAGCGATATAGGAAAGATTTATAGTGGCGATTTCGGTTGCGGGCGGTGTAAGACCCGGCAAAATTATAGAGATAGAGCACAGACTCTACCAACAGTTGATCCTCGGAAAGCATAAAGCGAGCCCGACTCTTTTGGATGACCTCGACCTTGAATTAGAGGCCGATGCGAATAAGTTAGATGTTGAGCGCGAAGCGATTTTGGCACGTTTGATGAAACAAATTAAAGCCAAAGAAGTGTTTGAAGCCGTGTCGAGCCAGTTGCATGAAACGGTCAATAACGCCATCGAGCATCAACTCGCGTCCCCCGAACTGGTTCTGGCTAAGTCAGAGATCAATGAATCGCAAATTCTGTTGCTGGAATTACTGCTGGCAAAAAATCTTGATGCGACGAGATTAAGACCGCTGATCAGTAACTTAAGTTGGTTGTGCCGCGACTTAACCAACATGGTCAACAGCCCGTCTTTTCGTGCTCGCCGGCCTCAGAGCTCAGATGTGCGAGTTACCGATATTAAATTGGTGATGAATTACATTGGCATCGAAAACCTGCGAACGATTATCCCTTATTTTTGCCTGCGTAATTGGCTGCCGAGCGCCAATGCTAAGTTGCTGTGGACTACCCGTAAATTGTGGCGCTACAGCATAGTCAGTGGTATCGCGGCCAATGCGTTGGCTCAGCTTCATAATACTGACTCAGCCTTAGTTTATAGTTGTGCCTTGCTCAATCAATTAGGCACCTCGGTTGTGCTGAGTTTGAGTGCCCGCTTATTTGATCAAACCTGGGGAGCGTGGATAAGGGAAGCCAGCAGCAGCCGTGACAAGGAAGTGTATGATGCGGTGATTGCCACTGAGTTTCCTGCCAAAGCTGTGTTTGAACAAGTGTTAAGCCATGGTCATAAACTTAACTGGCAGCTATTAGAGTTACTTAAGTTTGAAGCGAGCCCTTTGACTGGGTTATTGAAGGAGTTAGACCTAACCTTAAGCTATCGAGAATTGTCACCGCAGGCCGCATTAGTCGCGCGGGCAAACTGTTATGCTAAGGTGGTGTTGCTCGAAGAAATGCGTCAAATCGATCCCCAAGAAAAGCGTTTAATGTTCGATTATTACGAGTTAACTGAGCAAGAAGTGCTGCGCTTAAAAGCACAGAATTATAGGAAGTTAGATCTGCTGTAGTCCACGACCTGCGACTTGAGCGTCGGGATGGCGGCGTTTAAGTAGAGGAAGGGATATGCCAAGCTGGCAAGCATCTGTACTGAATACTATTTTATCTTATGTCGCTAGGCCATCCATCAGTCGCGGCAAGGCCAAAGTCCCCCTAGCGCAAGTGCGTAAAAAGTTGCTTGATCTCGATAAACGTTGGCTTCCTTGGCCGGATAAGTTAGTCAGTGCCACCATCCCTTTGCAACACTCTAGCTTGCTGCACTATGTGCTTCTCAATGAGCAAACTCGCCTTGGCAATCTGTTTTATATCCGTGGCGGAGGTTTTTGTTTTAAAACGCCCCATGCCCACGCAAGATTGATCGCGGATATCAGCCAACGTTGTAAATTGGATGCCTATATTCCTGATTATCGTCTCGCACCTGAGCATCCTTTTCCTGCACCATTTGATGATGTGCTTGAAGCCTATAAGCGATTAATCGCGCTTAAGGGCGTTGAGAATATGATCCTCATGGGCGACTCTGCTGGCGGCAATTTAGCCCTGAGCTTGTTGCTGGAATTAAAGCGTTTAGCCCTGCCATTACCGACGGCCTGCATCTTGTTATCGCCCGCGTTGGATTTAGCACTAACCGGGGATACTGAGCTGATACTCGCAGCCGACGATCCCTTCTTCACCATCGAAGCTTTGCTGCGTTTACGTGGCGCCTATCTTGCGGGTGCCGACCCCATGTCTGCAAAAGTTTCACCCTTGCAGGGGGACTTGGCAGCTCTGCCGCCCATCTTAGTGATTGCGGGTACGCGGGAGCTGTTATTGCAGGATTCTGAGCGCTTAGTTGCCCAAGTCAAAGCCAGCGGTGGCGAGATAACGGGCTGTTTTTACCCTAACATGCCCCATGTGTTTCCCTTGTTCAATTTATTGCCCGAAGCCCTTGAAGTGAGGTCGAAAATTAGCCATTTTGTGCTTTCACACTTGATTCGTTAAAATGGTGTAGTTATTCACATTCAGTGAATAGCTAGCAAAATGAGGGGTAAATAACTTTTTTTATGACTAATTATGCTGAAAGCCACTGGAATAACCGCTTGTATAGTTCTTAAACTGCAATCTTTATGCACTTTGGGTGGAAGTGCGAGGATTGATGTTTGTGAAAAACTGGTATTTTGATCACATTTTCGCTAATAATGGTTATTAATAGACACAAGCAATCCCAGTATCACTAACTCTAGATAAAGATACCTATGGGACTCTGACGGTGCAAGGCGCCGTTAAACAAACACAAAGGACGAAGAAGAATGAGCGTTGATATGAAGTTAGACCGTGCCCAGTTTGACGCAGTGATGGTGCCTAATTATGCGCCTGCTGCTGTGATCCCTGTTCGTGGCGAAGGAAGCCGAGTCTGGGACCAAGAGGGTAATGAGTTTATCGATTTTGCTGGCGGTATTGCGGTAAATTGCTTAGGTCACTGTCATCCTGCTCTTGTGAATGCCCTTAAAACACAAGGCGAAAAATTATGGCATCTGTCAAACGTAATGACGAATGAGCCTGCCTTAGAATTAGCGACTAAATTAGTTAACAGCACGTTTGCCGACAAAGTGTATTTTGCCAACTCTGGCGCCGAAGCCAACGAAGCCGCATTGAAACTTGCCCGTCGTTACGCCTTAGAAAAACACGGCGTTGAAAAAGACGAAATCATAGCGTTTGATAAAGCCTTCCACGGCCGTACATTCTTCACCGTGAGCGTTGGTGGACAAGCTGCCTATTCCGATGGTTTTGGTCCTAAGCCGCAGAGCATTACTCACCTGCCATTTAACGATGTTGCCGCATTAGAAGCTGCAGTAACGGACAGAACCTGTGCCATCATGCTTGAGCCGCTGCAGGGCGAGGGCGGTATTATTGATGCCGATCCTGCATTCCTAAAAGCTGTGCGTGAACTGGCTAACAAGCACAATGCGCTAGTGATTTTTGATGAAGTGCAAACGGGTGTGGGTCGTACTGGCGAACTGTACGCTTACATGGGTACTGAAATCGTGCCTGACATTTTAACCACAGCTAAAGCACTCGGCGGTGGTTTCCCTATCGCAGCTATGCTGACAACGGCTGAGATTGCTGAACATCTAAAAGTGGGCACTCACGGTTCTACCTATGGCGGTAACCCATTAGCCTGCGCTATCGGTAATGCTGTGTTAGACGTAGTGAACACCCCTGAAGTGTTAGACGGCGTAAAACATCGCGAGCAGTTATTGCGCGATGGTTTGAACAAAATTAATGAAAAATATCATGTATTTTCAGAAGTACGCGGTAAAGGTTTGCTGTTAGGGGCCGTTCTTAATGAACAATACCAAGGCCGTTCACGCGACTTCTTGGTAGCCTCTGTCGCTGAAGGCTTAATGAGCCTGATGGCGGGTGCTAACGTGGTACGTTTTGCTCCTTCTCTGGTGATCCCTGAGGCAGATATTGCTGAAGGTCTAGCTCGTTTTGAACGTGCTGTGGCGAGCATTGCTGCCGCCTAAATGACCAAAGGAGTGCTGAATTTATTCGCACTCCTTTTTTGTCAGGGAATACTTACGTGCATCATTACCTGTCTTTTTGAAGAGAGGCGCCTTGATGCACGGCAAGCCAAAGTGAGGAGACACTAAGATGTTAATCATACGTCCTATTCAGGCTGGCGATTTTGAAGCCTTATATCAAATTGCCGAAGAGTCTGGTCATGGTTTTACGTCATTACCCGTGAATGCCGATTTGCTCAGACATAAAATTGCGCGAGCAGAAGCCTCATTCGTCAAAACCGTCGATGCGCCCTTCGATGAAGGTTATCTGATGGTGCTGGAAGATACCGACACCCGTGAAGTGGTGGGGACGTGCGCTATCGAAGCGGCCGTGGGAATGGAAGATGCTTTCTACCATTATCGACTCGGTACTGAAGTCTATCATTCCGAACAAATTGACGTGCGTAACGAGGTCGAAACCCTCACCCTTTGCCATGATTACACTGGCGCCGCCGAGATGTGCACCCTGTTTTTGCGTGAAGCGTATCGCAAGGGCAACAATGGCCGCATGTTATCCCGCAGTCGCTTTCTGTTTTTAGCGCAACATGCAAAGCGTTTTGGTGAAACTGTGATTGCCGAAATGCGCGGTGTGAGCGATGCCGATGGTCATTCACCTTTCTATGGCTGGCTGCAAAAACACTTTTTAGGCATTGATTTTATTCAGGCGGATTATCTTTCTGGTTTGGGTAAAAAGGCATTTATGGCCGAAATGATGCCACGAAACCCTGTATATGTTTGTCTATTGCCGGAAGAAGCGCAGAAAGTGATTGGCGAAGTGCATACCAATACCCGTCCCGCATTAAGTCTGCTGCAGGCCGAAGGCTTTCGATGCCGTGGTTACGTGGATATTTTTGATGGTGGTCCAACGGTTGAGTGTCGTTTATCGGACATTCGCGGCGTGCGTGAAAGCCGTTTATTAACCGTCGATATTGGTGACATGGTCGAAGCCGACACTCAATTTATTATCTCAAATACTCAATTAGCCAATTATCGAGCGACGTCTGCCGCACTGGCTGTGGACGACAAATCCGAACACATCATTATCAGCCCTGAGCTGGCAGCGGGTTTGTTGCTCGCAAAAGGCGATCAAATCCGTATTTTGGCAATGTAGGAATAACAAATGACACATTATATTCAAGGTCAGTGGCATGCTGGCAAAGGTCATGACGTGGCCTCAATTAACCCAGCCAATGCTCAAACTATTTGGACAGGTAAAACGGCCACCGCAGAACAAGTTAACGCCGCCGTTGATGCCGCGCGCGCCGCGCAGTTTGATTGGTTTATGTTAGGTTTCGATGCACGCTTAGCCATAGTCGAAGCGTATCGCAGCCAACTTGAAGCCAACAAAGCGGAATTGGCTGAAACGATTGCCCAAGAAACGGGTAAACCTCAGTGGGAAACGGCGACCGAAGTCGGCGCCATGATAGGCAAGATTGCGCTATCAGCCGCGGCTTACAATAAACGTACGGGCACAGAAGCCAACGATACGCCAGCGGGACGCGCGGTTATCCGCCATAAGCCCCACGGTGTTGTGGCGGTTTTCGGTCCTTACAATTTCCCCGGTCATTTGCCGAACGGCCACATAGTGCCTGCGCTGCTGGCTGGGAATACGGTGATTTTTAAACCTTCTGAATTGACGCCTAAAGTTGCCGAGCTGATGGTTAGCCTATGGGATAAAGCGGGTCTGCCTGCTGGCGTGCTCAACTTAGTCCAAGGTGAGGTGGATACGGGTAAAGCACTGGCTTCTCACCCGCAGCTCGATGGTCTGTTCTTTACCGGCAGTTCACGCACGGGTCATTTTTTACATCAACAATATGCCGGTCATCCAGGCAAGATTTTAGCACTTGAGATGGGGGGCAATAACCCACTGATCATTAAAGGTGTACAGGATATTAAAGCTGCCGTGCACGATATTTTACAGTCGGCTTATATCTCATCTGGCCAACGTTGTACTTGTGCGCGCCGTCTATATGTAGAGCAAGGTGAGCAGGGCGATGCCTTGATTGCCATGTTAGCTGATGCGGTCAAGCAGATTAAAGTTGGTCCTTGGAACGCACAGCCACAACCTTTTATGGGCTCAATGATTTCTGAAGCTGCCGCCAAAGGTATGGTTGCGGCGCAGACGAATCTGCAGAACTTGGGCGGCGTATCGTTAGTCGAGTTAACCCATTTAGAAGCGGGTACGGGCTTAGTCTCTCCTGGCCTTATCGATGTGACGGCTATCGAAGTCTTGCCGGATGAAGAATACTTCGGACCTCTGCTACAGCTAGTGCGTTATAGCGATTTCGATCAAGCTATCAAACTGGCTAACCAAACGCGTTACGGTTTGTCTGCGGGTTTACTGGCCGATAGCCGTGAAGATTATGACTATTTCCTCGCGCGCATTCGTGCAGGGATTGTTAACTGGAACAAACAAATCACTGGCGCATCGGGCGCGGCACCTTTTGGTGGCGTAGGCGCATCGGGTAACCACAGGGCGAGCGCTTTCTATGCCGCCGATTACTGTGCTTATCCCGTCGCTTCGGTCGAGGCCGATGCAGTGAGCTTGCCTGCGACATTAAGCCCAGGTTTGAGCTTATAAGCGGGTAAAGATTTGTCTTTTATGTGGTAAAGAGTACGTGGTAAAGAGGAGGAAGGACGAATGTTCTTCCTTTTTAATAACAAGCAGTAACGTAACTTGAGCTTCTACTGTGGGTATGTGTGACGCTGCAACAGTGGCATCTAGGTCGTTACATTTAGTGTTCGCGGCAAAATAACAGCAATAACCGCAGCACAATAAAAGGAGTTTTTATGCATACCGACATCAACGCGTTATTTGCCGCCCTGTGGCAAGACTATATTCAAATGACCCCTTCGGCGGCAAAAGTGCACGCGCTGCTGGGCCATGGTAAGCCAATCATCAACGATCATATCGCCCTGCGTACTTTCAACATCGCTAAGGTGAATTTGGATGTGCTTGCTAAGCATTTCACTTCGTTAGGTTATGTCGCTTGCGGTGATTATAAGTTTGAACAGAAAAAACTGATCGCTAAGCATTTTGAACACCCAGATTCGACTCAGCCTAAAGTGTTTATCTCTGAGCTATTAGTTGAAGAATTTAGCCCAGCGCTACAAGAGACCATTCAAGGCTTAATCGCCCAAGTAGATGTTGCGGCGACAACGGCGGACAACTTTATTTACTCGGGTCGCCATTGGTCTTTAGATTCTAAAACCTATCAGGATTTATTAACTGAGAGCGAATATGCGGCTTGGGTAGCGGCTTTTGGCTATCGCGCTAACCATTTCACTGTGTCTATCAATCACCTCGACGGTTTTGAAACTTTAGAGTCAGTGAATGATGCCCTGAAGCAAGCGGGCTTTGTGCTTAATGGTTCAGGTGGCGAGATCAAAGGTTCGCCAGAAGTGTTATTAGAGCAATCGTCGACTATGGCAGATAAGATTGGCCTTGAATTCACCGATGCAACAGTGGAAATCCCAAGTTGTTTCTATGAGTTTGCGCTGCGTTATCCTATGGCTAATGGTGAGCTGTATACTGGCTTTGTGGCTGCGTCTGCCGACAAGATTTTTGAAAGTACGAACGTGAATAAGGCTTAACGTGAATAAAGCCTAACGTCATCAGACATTAAGCATAAAAAACGCCATCAATTCGATGGCGTTTTTTTATGAGTATTTTAAAGAGAGCATTTAACGCTGAGCATGTTAAGCGAGACTAACTGAAGGTCAGTTCGATTCTCAGTCCACCTAAGCGAGTGCTGTGGCTAAACTTAAGCTCAATCTCATACTGTTCGGCAATTTCCTTCACTATCGACAAGCCTAAGCCGTGACCCATGACAGACTCATCTAATCGAGTGCCCCTTTGAGTGAGTTTATCGAGTTCATCATCGGCAACCCCTGGACCATCATCATCGATACAAAGGCAGAGACGCTCCTGTTGGCGTGATAACTGAATGCTGACTCGGCTCTGGGCCCATTTAAAGGCGTTGTCCAGTAGATTGCCTAGGAGCTCCATGCCATCTTCCCTGTGGATCGGCAGCCTGAGAATATTAGGGTCGAGTTCGAAAGCACATTCGATGGTTTTATTGCGGTGAACCTTATTTAAGGTGTTGGCTAGGCTGTGTAAATCCCTTGGGATCACTAACTGCGCCGCAGGAAGCATATCGCCTGTGATCCTTGCCGCCGCCAGTTTGCGCTCGACCATCTTGTGGATAGAATCCAGCTGTTGCTGCAAGGCAATGGCGGTTTCAGGATCTTTAAGACCAAGGGCTTCGACCTGTTGCTGCATCACGGCCAGCGGGGTTTTAAGCCCATGGCTTAAGTTACCTAAGTTATTGCGGCTACGCTCAATTTGCTTGGCGGTGTACTCGAGTAACTCGTTGTAAGTCTTCGCTAGTGGCTGCACTTCGGGGGGAATATTATTCAGCTCCAGCGCGTTAATCTCGCCTTCTCTTAGCCGCGAAAGCGCATGCTGAATATGCTTAACTGGCTTAAAGGATTGGCGAAGGATGAGGAAGATCCCCGCGATCATAGCAACTAACATCGCCAGATTAATCCCAAGCTTAGTGCCATAGACTTCGCTAAACACGCGTCTGCCGATACTCAAGTCTTGGGCAACAGTTAAGGTGGCGCTGACATTGGCGCTACTGGAATTTAGCCCCAGTGATAACAGTTGCATATCGTTATTTTTGGGGCCTTTAGCTTGCCAGACACGGGTTTGATTTGGCGCGAGTGGCTCGATATCTAACTGCATATCCCACAGGGAGCGGGAGCGAATGACTTCATTGGGCAGGTTAAGCTGGAAATAGCGGCCTGAATAGGCGGGCTTGTAGAAACTGGAAAGTTGGCTTTGATCTATGCTGATGTCCCCATCGTGGATATGGGTCGCCAACATAATATGTTCGAGATCTTCTTCTAAGCGATTGATAATAGAATCATGAAACGCCTGACGCAGCATGGACTCAAACAAGATGAGCCCAATGACTGTGCCTATTACCAGTAAGCCCGTTAACCATAAACTGAGCTTAGTGCGGATTGAGATCATTCAATAATGCCGTGGAAGATATAACCTTGGCCGCGGCGGGTTTCGATAGCGGTTTTGCCTAATTTCTTGCGTAAGTGGGTTACATAAACCTCGACCACATTACTCTCTTTTTCATCGTCAAACTGATACAGCTTATCGGTAAGTTGTGTCTTAGATAACAGCTTCTTAGGCGACATCAGGAAGATTTTTAACAGTCTGAATTCCATCGCCGTTAGCTCAAACAATTGGTCTGCTACTTTTACCGTTTGCTCGGCTTCATCTAAGATCACGCCGCCATAGCTCAATTGCTTGCTAGAAGTATTTAAACGGCCATGGGCACGGTGGATAAGGGCTTGAATACGCGCCAATAATTCCTGTGCGTGGAAAGGTTTGCCTAAGTAATCGTCGGCGCCAGCATTAAAGCCTTCGACTTTTTCATGCCATTGGCTGCGTGCGGTCAGCATGATGACAGGAGTGCTGATCCCTTGATTACGCCAGCCTTCGAGTAGTTCGAGGCCGTTGCCGTCGGGCAAGCCGATATCTAAGATCACGCAATCGTATTGGGTTTCTTTGATCAGATAATCGGCTTCAAGCGCTTTGTCAGTAATATCGGTCACATAGCCAGCGAGTTTGAGTTGTTTCTCCAGCTCGGTGACTAGCATAGGGTTATCTTCAACGAGTAACAGTTTCATGTTTTCGACATTCGCTCGGTAATGCTATTGAGTGATCGGCTTGACCATTAGTTGCATCAATACTGAGATTGACGATTTGGCCACGCTGAACTTTGATTTGCAAATCATAGCGCCATTTATGATCTTCTTGATAGAGATGAGCATCAATTAGTTCACCTTGGCAAAACTGATTAACTATGGAGAGTGTACCGTTTAAGGATAGTATTTGCCCAGAGTTGACGAGTGCCTTGGCTTGATAGTGTTCTAATTCAATAGGTTCGGCATTCAATTTCATTGGATGCGCCAGCGTGAACAGGCTGAAAAAACAGATTAAAAACAGCCGTTTCATTTGAGCTCTCCAATAAAAAATGGCCTAGAATTTATTCTAGGCCACTTTAATAAGGCAGGCTTAAATCAAGCTGAAGACTAACTTAACGGGTACCGTATACCACGATTGTCTTACCATGAGCTTGGATTAAATTCTGTTCTTCTAACATCTTCAAGATACGACCCACAGTTTCCCGTGAACAGCCAACGATTTGGCCGATCTCTTGACGAGTGATCTTAATCTGCATGCCATCAGGATGCGTCATCGCATCAGGTTGTTTCGCCAGATGTAACAGCGTTTGGGCAATGCGGCCTGCCACGTCTAAGAATGCGAGGTTACCCACTTTCTGGCTGGTGCTTTGCAGGCGATAGGCCATTTGTGCAGACAGCTTCATCAGAATTTCAGGGTTAACTTGAATTAACTGTCTGAACTTTTTATATGAAATCTCAGCGATTTCACAAGCTTGTTTAGCACGAACCCATGCAGTACGTTCGGCTTGTTCTTCAAACAAACCTAGTTCACCGATAAAGTCACCTTGATTCAGATAAGAAAGGATCATCTCCTTACCTTCTTCATCTTTAATCAATACCGCTACAGAACCTTTTACTATGTAATAAAGAGTATCTGAATCTTCACCAGCATGAATAAGAGTGCTCTTTGCAGGGTACTTATGAATGTGACAGTGTGATAAAAACCATTCCAAAGTTGGATCAGGTTTTGGCTTACCAATCAGAGCCATGTTGGTGTTCCTCGATTGATTAAAACGAAAGTAAGAGTATTCTAAATAAGCATTTTACGTCAATTAAACTAACAAAAACTTGATGGAAGTCTTACTTTAGAATAAGTGAATAAATGCAATTAACCATCTAAAATTAGAGCTTATTTTGCTACTTTAGTGATTTAAGTCAACTAAATCGGCGTGAAACTCGCTGGATTCACTTAACTCTGTCGAGTTAATCACATCTTACCAGTCTAATTAAGCCGTTTTATTATAGATTATGGATAAAACAGGCCCCTAAATTACAGTATAAGATGTTTCACAGTTGAAATTAGCTGCTCATTTGCTTCAACTTCCCCCATTATCCTGAGGTTTGTGTGTATTTAGGCTCGACTTATGGGGTTAATTCTGGCTAACTTTGTGGGCAGTCGCTTTCAAGAGAGGTAAGCAAGTGAAATACAGATTATGGGTTTTAGGTGCAGGTTTAAGCTTAACCATTGGGCTGAGCTCTGCGGCGCACGCATTTTCTATCCCGCAGCCTGCTGCCGAACTCGCAGCCAGTAAGTTTGTGCATATACAGGTGACGGCAGAGCAAGGTGACGCCGATGCCCAATTTTTGCTGGGATTAATGTATCTTTCTGGGCGTTTTGTGGCGCAAGAAGTGCCCTCTGGTTTGCACTGGATTTCACTTGCCGCCGAGCAGCAACATGAAAAAGCCCAGCAAACCTTAGCTGACCTGTCTTTTGAAGGCCAATTGATCAAGCGTGACTTATCCGTTGCCGAGCATTGGTATCGAGCCTTGAGTGAGCAGGGCAGCCGTTGGGCACAATTCCGTTTAGGCTTTATTTATGCTTCTGGCGGCGATGGCGTGCAACGTAACTGTGGTAAAGCGGTCGAGCAATTTTCCCAAGTGGGTGATGATGTTGCCTTAGGTAATGTGGCGTGGATTTTAGCGACTTGCCCAGAAGCTGAGTATCGCGATGGTAATAAAGCGGTCGAGTTATCCTTAAAGTTACTCAAAGTGAATGAAAACGATCCGACAAATTTAGATAATCTGGCGGCGGCTTATGCCGAAGTCGGCGATTTTGGTGCGGCAATTTCGACGCAGCAAAAAGCGATAGAAGCGTTAAAGATGAGTGCCGAAATGACCAAGACAGATGAGTTTATGCAGCGCTTACAAACCTACGAACAAAAGCGTGCGTATCGCGAAACCTTACGCTTACTCGAATAAGGCATTGGTTATTGGAGCCCTTAAAGTAAGCCCTATTGGTTTATTCGCGCTTTAGTTGATGCATATAATGATAAATTGGAAAGCCTGAGTTAATACTCGGGCTTTTTTGTTTTTAACTCACGCTAACCGAGCGTCCAAGAATGTAGGATGTGATATTCCACACCCGTGCTTGTGCTGTTCGAATGATATAAATGCAAATGTTCGGGCGTTAACGTTAGCGTATTCATGTCCTTGAGTTGCAATAACGCCGACTCATCTAGCATCCATTGTTTTGCCTTCCTGAATAAACTGATGTGCGGGCAAAAGTGGTGTTCACTGCTATGTAATTGCAGGCGGCCTGCGATTGCTTGCGTCTGCTTAGCTAATTGCGCTAACGGCGGCTCAACGTCATCGCCTTTCAAGCAACAGACTTGGGCATTGGGCCATAAGTAGAGCTGGTTAAGCTGAACGCTGAATCTAGGCTTAGCTAAGCGGTCAATTGCATCAAGGAGGGCGATGCGTTGCTCGTCGTCCACTTGCCCTAAAAAGCAGAGCGTTAAATGCATATTACGGACGCTAACCGCTTTCGCCTCAGGATTAAGGTGGCAAATCAGTCGCTGTTGTAAATCACTCAGCCTTGTCATTTGTGCTGCGGTAGGCGCGAAGCCGAGAAATAGCCTTTGTTGCATCTGATTATCGTCCTTTGTGGCGTTCAACACGGATTATCTCTGGGAACACTTTGACGTTTAGCGTCTTTGAGCGTTAATCTAGTTGTTGAATTTATCGGCTAATTTGCGACTCAAGCAGACGTTTAATTTACTGTGAGCCTATACTCAATATACGTCGATAATACCTTAAATGGATTTTTAGGTAAGGAAGTCACTTTTCATGTTAGTAGGTTTAGCAAATCCACTCCAACAGGCTTTGGTAAGTATTTTTAGTGAGTCTCCGCTAGAAACCTTAGAGCAAAATGTTGACCGAGCACTTGAGACCATCACATTGCAGCTGCATTGTGACGGGGTATTTGTATTAACTGGCAGCCAGTCTCTGGATCGTTTACGCACGCGTAATTTGTATCTAAAACCCCAATTTGCCAAAGGCCAACAAACCCGAGTCTGGCCCTTGGCACGCATGCCATTCTTTCGCTCCCTTGTCCGCACCCCGCGACTATTAAATCTGCCCGATGTGAATACCTTGCCCGCCGATGCGCAGGCCGAGCGAGCCCTATTAAGGGACTGGGACGTGAAGAGTCTATTGGTATTGCCACCTGTGGTATTTGGCGAAACGCGTATTGCGCTGGGCGCAGTCAATTGCTCCGAGTGTTGCGAATGGAGCGAAGAGTTTATAAGTGAGTTTAACCACGCCGCTGTGATGATTGGCTCGGCGATGGAACTGACACGTATCGCCCTGAGCATGCTCGCCAGTGAGCATAAATACTGTGAAGTCTTCAATCAGTTACCCTTAGCCTGCGCCTTATTAGATAAATATAATCAATTGACTATGCTCAATAAAGTCGCCCTGCAAACGCTGCCAATCCAACATGGTTATGATTTATTCGACATGGTGCGTGAGGAAGAACATGCCATGTTAACTGATACCTTGCATGTGGTACGTGAAGGTGTGCTTGGTCAGGCTTGGTGTGAGTTACCGTTGAAATCTATCCATCAATTGGCTTGGTTGAAACTCAGTTTTAGCCAGATCAGTGGCGATAAAGATACCTTAGTCATGATTGCCGAAGATGTCAGTGAAAAGTATCGCCTAGCCGATGAGCTGTCGTTCCATGCCAATTATGATGCGCTCACAGGATTGCCCAATCGGTTGCATTTCGAAGCCCTATTAGAAAACCTGCTGCACGCCCACGACGATATGCCCATTTGCGTGGCGTTTCTCGATTTAGACCAATTCCAAGTCATCAACAATATCAGTGGCCATCAGGCGGGCGATAAGCTGCTTTGCCAAGTGGCCTTACGCTTAAAACAGCTCGTGCGTAAGGGCGATATCGTCGCCCGTTTAGGGGGGGATGAGTTTGGTATCTTGATGCATTACTGCAATGTGGACTCGGCAAAACAAATCGCAAAACGTATCTGTACCCAATTGGCGAATCATGAATTTATTTGGGAAGGTCGCAGCCACAATGTCAGTGTCAGCATGGGGATTGCTAAACTCGATAAAAAAGCCGCCGACATTTATACCGTGATGAGTCAGGCCGATGCTGCTTGTCGCTTGGCGAAGGATCAAGGCCGTAATGGCTGGCATTTATACAGTGCGAGCGATCCTAAAATGAACCGTCTTTATACCGAGATGATGGCGTCGGTGGACATAGTCGGCGCACTCGCGTTAAACCAATTTGAGCTTTATTTTCAAAGCATAGTGCCATTAAACCGCGAGGAGTCTGGTCTGCATTTAGAGATCTTACTGCGCATGGTGCAGGCCAACGGCACGATTGTGTCTCCAGCCATCTTCTTGCCCGCCGCCGAGCGATATAACTTAGCTTCTAAGGTCGACTTGTGGGTGATCGATAACTTGCTCAAGTGGGGCGGTTGCCATTTAGATATCTGGCAGCAATTGGATCTCGTGTCGGTGAATTTGTCGGCGACCTCTTTGGGCGACTTTGAGTTTATGAACTGGCTAGAAATGCGTTTGATGGCCGAACCTGAGCTGGTGGACAAGCTTTGCATCGAGATCACTGAAACCGCGGCCGTGAGTCAGCTCGATCAAGCGACAAAGTTACTCGATATACTGCGCCCGCTCAATTGCAAGTTAGCCCTCGATGACTTTGGGGCGGGCTTTTCTAGCTTCGCCTACCTTAAGCGCCTCAATGTGGACTTTGTGAAGGTGGATGGCCAGTTTGTGGTGAACATCTGCGAAGACAGTGCGGATCAAGCGATCGTTAAATCGATTTGCCAACTCGGCCAAGATATGGGCTTTGATGTGGTTGCCGAATTTGTCGAATCCCAAGATATTGGCCGGAAACTGCAAACCCTTGGCGTCGACTATGCCCAAGGTTACGCCATCAATAAACCGATACGGTTAGCTGAATTACAGTCTGGACTCAGTCAGCCTTGGCTCGAAAAACGTGAGACCTTTGCGGCCTATCCCCAACTCTAGTATTTGGTACACTTATCTACTGAGCTGGATTATGTTGCAGTGAAATGGTACTCACCGTCGATTGTTAGTACACTGACGGCCTGTGTTGGCCGCTGATGTCTTTTTCTTGAACTCTCTACCTATTCATAGCTTATTAGCACCGCTGCGTGCGGCTTTTTCTCGTCACGCTCAAGTGATCCTCGAGGCACCGACTGGTGCGGGTAAATCTACCGCGTTACCTTTGGCTATGTTGGATTGGCCAGAAATCAGCGGACGCATTTTAATGCTCGAACCGCGGCGTGTCGCGGCGCGCAGTGTGGCGCACTATATTGCCCATTGCCGCCAGCAAAAGGTGGGGCAAGAAGTGGGCTATCGCGTGCGCGGTGAAGCTAAAATCAGCGCCAATACCCGCTTAGAGATTGTCACCGAAGGCATACTCACGCGGATGATCCAGCAAGATCCCGAGTTGACTGGGATTGAGATGATCATCTTCGATGAAATTCATGAACGCCACCTCACTACCGATTTAGGCCTCGCCTTAGCGCTCGAAGTGCAAGCTTCACTGCGGGACGATTTAAAAATATTGGCCATGTCTGCCACCTTATCTGGCCTTGCCTTGGGCGAATTGATGCCAGAGGCCGTGACCTTGCACAGTGAAGGCCGCAGTTTTCCCGTTGAAGTTGAATATCACCCTGTGCCGACGCAGCAGCATTGGATCGATCATCTTGGCCGCTGCGTACTCGATCTGGTCTCGGCCAGTAGTGCCAACGTTGATAAAACGGCTAGCAATAATGCCGTGCTCGTTTTCTTACCTGGAAAAGGCGAAATCTCACGACTGCAGCAGTTTCTGCGTGAGCGCTTAGCCCAAGATGCCTTTCTGATTTGCCCCCTTTATGGTGAGCTTTCAGGTGCTGACCAAGATAGCGCGATTGCGGCAACTACAGATGGCAGGCGTAAAATCGTGCTAGCGACTAACGTGGCGGAGTCGAGCTTAACCATTGAAGGCATAGGGTTTGTCATCGACAGTGGCTATAAACGTCAGGCCAGTTTTAACCCTAAAACTGGCGTCACCCGCTTAGGTTTGAAACGTATTAGCCAAGCCTCGGCAACTCAGCGCAGTGGCCGCGCCGGACGTTTATCAGCGGGTGTGTGTGTGCGTTTGTGGAGCCAAGAAGAACATGGCCGCATGCTCAGGGCCGATGAACCCGAGATCAGCCAAGCGGATCTGGTGGCTATGGCCCACGATTGTGCTTACTGGGGCGCAAAATCCTTCAGCGACTTGATGTTGTTAACGCCGCCACCGAGTGTGAATGAGGCGCTGGCGTGGCAATTACTGCAGCGCTTAGGCATGGTCGATGGTGACAATAAACTCACTTCCCACGGTAAAGCGGCCTATGAGCTGGGGTGTCACCCAAGGCTTGCCCATATGTTATTGGGCGCGAAAAGCTTAGGCGCTGATTATGAGCAAACTGCGCAATTGGGCAGTTTGGCCTGTTTGCTGTCGGGGATTTTAGAAGCGCGCGGTTTGCCTAAAAAGGGCGCCGATATCATGAATTACTTGCACTTTGCCTGTCAGGGGCAAGCGGGACAGCAGGCAAAACAGTGGCAGAAAAAGCTCGGTTTAACTGCTGACTTAGTGAAAGTCGCGACCCATGCTCACCACAGTGATGTGGGATTATTGTTGGCACTGGCGTATCCAGATCGCATCGCCAAAGCCCGAGGCGTTGAGGGTTATCAATTAGCCAATGGGACTGGCGTGGTGTTAGCAGCCGAAGATGCCTTGTCGCAAACGCCTTGGATGGTGGTGGCGGATTTCCAAGAAACCGAAGGCCGAAACGCCGGACGGATTTACTTGGCGAGTCAGTTTCAGCCGAGCTTGTTCGATAGCGAGCTAAAAGACTTGCTGGAAATCCACGAGATTTGTGGTTGGGATGAGGGCAAAGGCCGAGTCATTGCCGAGCGCCAATACAAGGTCGGACAAATTTTAGTGAAAACCGAGACGATTACTAAGCCTGAACGCAAGCAAATTGTCGCGGCCTTACTGGGTTATATTCGCCAGCAAGGATTACAAATTCTCAATTGGAACGCTAACTTAGAGCAGTTTCAATACAGACTCAAACTCGCGACTGAGTTTGACGCGGGCAGTGATTGGCCTAAGGTCGATGATGGGGCGTTATTAGCGAGCCTAGAAACTTGGCTGGCGCCTTACCTCGAAAATGTGAATAATCTGCCGCAATTAGTTAAGCTCGATTGCTTTGGTTTTGTGGCAAACTGTTTGAGCTGGCAGCAGAAACAGCGACTGGACGAATTATTGCCAACCTCTTGGCCGTTAGTCACCGGCACCTCTGCGCCAATCGTATACGATGAGTCTGGGCGTGCGCTGCTACGAGTGCGTCTGCAAGAAACCTTTGGCATGGCACAAAGCCCTATGCTGGCGCAGGGCAAGCTAAAGGTGACGATGGAATTACTTTCTCCCGCTCAACGTCCATTGGCTTTGACGGCGGATTTAGCCAGTTTCTGGCAGGGACCTTATGTGGAAGTGAAAAAGGAAATGCGCGGCCGATATCCAAAACATCTGTGGCCGGACGATCCTGTGAATACACTACCAACAAAATTTACCAAGAAGAAAACCTTGGGTTTAGCTCAGCCATAGCTGTGACACTGGTTTTTTAATCGCGTGAAAACACGCCTTGATTTGCACCACGCTTGCTATCGTGGCTGATGTCTTTAAATGCATGAATGATGAAGTAGATATGACGACTAAGACGACAAAAAAAACACCCGCTTCCCGTAGGGCCAACAATGGCCGCGGTTTCTTTCGACGAGTTTGGTCAATCACTTGGAAATTAGCCTTAGCCGGATTAGCGGTAGTGACTTTCTACAGTATTTATCTCGATCAAATTATTGCGCAAAAATTTGAAGGTCAAAAATGGCACTTGCCCGCGCAGGTGTTCAGCCGTTCTATGGCGCTGTATCCAGGTGCGGCGGTCAGCCATCCGCAAATGATGGCTGAGCTTAAGTTGCTCGGCTATCGCAAAGTCGCGAATCCACGCCAAGTGGGAGAGTTTTCGGCATCAAGCACTCGTATCGAATTGTGGCGTCGACCGTTCTTGCATCCTGAAGGCGATCAAGTCGAACAAAGAGTCATGATAAGCTTCGACAGCAATGGCGTTAGCTCAGTCACCCGAGTGTCGGACAAACGCCAGCTTGCTGTGTTCCATCTTGAGCCTGTGTTACTCGATCGCATTATTACTGGCGACGGCGAAGACAGGTTGTTTGTGCCGACCGAAGAAATGCCTAAGTCGATTGTGCAGGCGTTACTTCTGGTGGAAGACCGTAGCTTTTACGAACACCATGGAGTGAATCCTTTCGCGATTGCGCGCGCGGCTTTTGTAAACATCAGCGCCGGTCGCACAGTGCAAGGCGGCTCGACGTTAACCCAGCAGTTAGCGAAAAACTTTTTCCTATCGAGTGAGCGTTCATTACTCCGTAAAGTGCGCGAAGCCTTGATGGCAGTGATTATCGATTTTCGTTACAGCAAGGATGAAATCCTCGAAGCCTATCTTAACGAAGTGTATATGGGGCAGGATAAATCCCGCGCCGTTCATGGTATGGGTTTGGCTTCACGTTTCTATTTCGGCCGTCCTATCAGTGAGTTGACTATCGCTCAGCAGGCATTTTTAGTGGCGACGATTAAGGGACCGTCTTACTACAATCCATGGCGATATCCGGAGCGCATTCAAGAGCGTCGCGATCTGGTATTGCGTTTACTCATGGATGCGGGCGATTTAACCACGGCCGAGTATAAGGCGGCGGTAGAGTCACCTCTGGCGATCCGTAATCTGAATAAACCCGCACATCAAAAACTGCCTTCTTTCTTCGCCCTAGTAAAACAGGAGGTGAACGATCGTTATGGTGATGCGTTACTGAAGCAATCTGGGGTAAAAATTTATACCACGCTCGATCCTATGGCCCAAGAAGCGGCAGAAAAAGCGGTCACTCAAACCCTTAAGAGTTTAGATAAGAGTAATAAGTCATTACAGGTGGGCATGGTAGTGACCGACAAATACACGGGTGGTATCGCGGCTATGGTCGGTGATAAAACCCCAGGATTTGACGGCTTTAACCGCGCAGTTGAAATTCGTCGCCCGATTGGCTCGTTAATTAAGCCTTTTGTGTACGCCACTGCATTGGCACCTAATAGCCAATTTACCTTAGCTACCCCCCTTAAAGATCAGCCTATTACCTTAAAAAATGAACAAGGTAAGACATGGTCACCGCAAAATTTCGATAAGAAGTTCAGCGGCCAAGTGCCTTTATTAACGGCGCTGAAAAAGTCGATGAACGTCCCGACTGTGAATCTTGGGATTGCGGTGGGCGTGGATGCGGTTGCGACAACCTTAGCTAAGTCGGGTTGGCAGGAGCCGTTAAACGAGTATCCTTCTATGTTACTCGGTGCCGTCAATGGTTCGCCATTAATGGTGGCGCAGGTGTACCAAACCTTAGCCGATAGTGGGGTTTATCGTAAATTAACCACAGTGACGGCTGTGTTAGATGCAGATAAAAATCCATTACCTGTAACACGATTACCTAAAGAGCAGGCTATTTCACCCGATACTGATTTTTTGATCCAGTACGCTATGCAGCAAGTGGTGAATACAGGCACAGCGACGCGCTTAGGCAATGCCTTCCCTGGCGTTGGACTGGCGGGTAAAACAGGCACAAGTAACGACAGCCGCGACTCTTGGTTTGCGGGCTTTGATGAGCGTAATGTTGCTGCTATTTGGGTGGGGCGTGATGATAACGGCAAAACCAGCTTGTATGGCAGCAGTGGCGCCATGGCCGTGTATCTTGCCTTCTTAAAGGAACGTCCACCTATTAGTTTGCGTTCTATCCAAGTGAATGGCGTCGTGAAGGGCTTTTTTGACCGAGATACCGGCGTGGCGAAGGAGTCTGATTGCAGTAATGTTGATGCGCTTCCGGCATTAACCGCGACTTATCGTCCGGTGAATAACTGCGGTGAGCCTTTGCAATGGTGGCAGAAAATACTCGGCCAATAGGCTCGATAATCGACCAATCACTCACGCATTTGTGCGTTGAATATAAAATCTTAAGTAGTAGAACCTATGCGAATGGAAATGGCGTTATCGAGAGTACAGGCGTGACGCCATCTTCCCTTAGCCTAGGTCGTTAACCCAAAGTGAGAAATAACATGTTTAAAACCGCTGCCGCCGTGCATATTTTAGTGAAACACAAAGAGCAGGCTGAGGATATTGTTAAGCAGCTGAATAATGGCGCTAATTTTGCGGTACTCGCCAAGCGTTTTTCCTCTTGCCCTTCGGCCAAAAAAGGCGGTGATTTGGGCGAGTTTAAAAAAGGCCAAATGGTGCCACAGTTTGATAAAGTCGCTTTCTCGGGCGAGTTATTAGTGCCGCACATAGTTAAAACTAAGTTTGGCTGGCATGTGGTTAAAGTGCTGTATCGCACTTAATACCGCAGCAATAAGTCGCAATGTAGCGTCTTATAGCCGCACGTCATTTTCGGCTAATTAAATGGATTGGAATATTAAGGAGCGATGGGCATGACCTTTAGTTTTAATACCGAAGATGCGAGCCAAGTTTGCGTGGGAGCATTTGCGCTGGCGGTGCCCGTGGCGTTTTCAGAGGAAGCCTGGCACCTCGGCGAAACCTTGCCTGTGCTCAATATCGCCATGCTCTTTAGTTTATCTTTGTTATTTCTAGGGGTTTTTACTTACCACAGCGTGTTCCAACAGAATATTCGTGCCCGAGTCCCTGTGTTTATTTTCCGCATCATGGTGGCGTATTTGCTCACCGCGCTGGTGGTTTTCCTCGTCTTGCTGTGTCTCGATAAAGTGCCATTTTTTGAAGATCCACTAACCTCGATCAAACGGATCATCGTCATCACTATGCCTGCCTCCATGGGCGCTATTGTTGTGGATAGCTTCGATAAGGAATGATGCGCCTTAGCTAAACCTCATGACTTTTGTCACTGGTGGATAAGCGTTATTTTGCGCATACTCATTGCCATATTCTGACTTTGAGCTATATCTAGAGTCGAAATAAGCCTGATTTTTTAGCCTGATAACAATAGCGCCAATCGATAAAGGAAATGACTATGAATACCGGAGCCCTCGCTTTACTTATCCCGATCCTCGCCATTGTTGGCGGATATGTGGTGGCGATTATGAAAATTCGCGACAAGCAAGGGGTGTCCAGCCGAGCGCAAGAGGCTGAAAATCAAGCCATGCGGGCCGAGTTAGCCACACTGCGTCAACGCGTCGAAGTGCTAGAACAACTTGTTACTGACGATAGTTTTCAATTGAAGCGAGAATTTAAACAAGTCTAACTATTTGTTCCTTATCCAATGGAAGACGTTAGCCTGTTAACCTAAGTTAATACCCTTGTAATGTGTTTGGCTTTACAAATGTGGTCATGGTGTTACTTTGTACGTCTTCCGTGGGATCAAGTCATCGGGTGAGTTAAATACCTAATTTAAGGTAGACTCGTGATAATTTTGTTATCCATCCCTGTATTGAGTTATTACAAATAGAGTTTATATGTTTCTAGCGCCTTATTTTTCCGAGCAAAATCAAGCTATTTCCGTATCCGCACAACAAGCCAGCGACTTCGCGAAGAAAATTGCGCAGGACTTTAATCCCATACACGATGTGGGCGCAAAACGCTTTTGTGTGCCGGGAGATTTACTGTTTGCCTTAGTATTGACTCAATATGGCCTGAGTCAGAGCATGAAATTTAGCTTTGCGGGTATGGTGGGCGATAGCGTCGAACTGCAATTCCCAGAACAAGTGAGCGAGAGTTTTTCGATTCGCGATAGCCGCGAAAAAAACTATCTTAATGTGAGTCGCCAAGGCGATGTAAGTTGTTGCGATGCGCAGACCGAATCCTTTATTCGTCAATATGTTGCCTTCTCTGGACATAATTTTATCGATATCCTTATCCCTTTGATGAAACAACATCAAGTGATGATCAACCCAGACCGACCTTTAGTGATTTACGAAAGCATGTCGTTTGACTTAACCACCCTCGATTTTGTGCAAGTGACCTTATCACTCGTTGGCCAAGATTTAAAAATCGACGGTAAACGTGGCGATGTGACATTGCACTTTGAATTACACAGTGGCGATACTCTTGTCGGTACAGGTATTAAAACTTTAGTCATGAGTGGTTTACGTCCTTACGACGAGGCGCTGGCGCAGCAAATGTGCGCCAACTATGAAGGTCGTAAAACCGATTATTAATTGACGTAACAATCACATGGCGTTTTATCGGTAGATAAAGCGCCATGTGATCCTTGATAGCGCGATGAACTAGCTTACATATTACAGTTAATCAATCGATAGTTGAGAGACTGTTTTTGAAACGTTTTCTGCTCCGTTGCGTATTTCTCCCATCACCAAAGTGACCTCGGCTAATTGTTGTTTCCCTTCCTGTGCGATACCTTCAACTTCGTTCATCATACTCGTTGCACTTGTGGTGAGCTGGGTATTTTTAGTGACGACGGCGGCAATTTCACTGGTTGATTTACTGGTTCTGGAAGCGAGCTGCCTCACTTCATCGGCGACAACCGCAAAACCTCGGCCTTGTTCACCCGCACGCGCGGCCTCAATCGCGGCATTTAATGCCAGCAAATTGGTTTGATCGGCAATCGAGCTAATGGTCGCGACTATGGCTTGAATACTTTGGGATTGCTCATTCAGTTGAGTAATCGCCTGAGTCGTTTTATGGGTTTGTTCAGCAATGGCATTGGAGGTATTGACGGTCGCATTAAGCAACTTAACACCTTGTTCCGCTTGCTCAACGGTGCGTTGCGATGTGGTGAGTGCAATATTTGCGGCTTCACGCACAGCGTGGCTTTGCTCGATCCGCTTGCTGATATCACTGGCGAACTTAACAACTTTAACGACCTTTCCATGCTCATCCATAATGGGATTGTAAGCCGCCTCCAGCCAAATTGAGTCCCCATAGGCATTTTTGCGCTCAAATAGCCCTTTGCTATAGCGACCTTGCTTAAGCTCGTCCCAAAAGTGTGGATTTTGTCGATAAAATTCATCAAAACAGAAAATTCTATGATGCTTACCCAAGATCTGTTCTTTGCTGTATCCCATTGTTTTTAAAAAGTTGGCATTTGCCTTCAGGATAGTGCCATCTGGGGTAAATTCAATAATAGCTTGGGAGCGATTTAGGGCATCAAAGATGGCAGGTTGATCGTCAAGCTGTTGCTTATATTGGGTAATTTCAGAAGCCGTTTTCATTATCTTCACGACTTTGCCCGCCTGTTTTACAGGAAAGTAAGTCGCTCTTAGCCAGATTTCTTGGCCATTTTTATTCACTCGCGCGAAATGTCCCTCCTGTGGATGACCGGCTTTTAAATTACTCCAAAATTGTTGGTATGCAGGAGAATTAGCATAGGTCGCTGAGCAAAACAGCTTATGGTGTTGACCAACAACTTCAGTAAGTGAATAACCGACTACTTTTAAAAACAAGGCATTCGCATCGAGCACTTTTCCTTCAGGCGTAAATTCTACCGTGGCAATACTTTGCTTAATGGCGTCGATGACCGACTCCGCTTCTTGGCGCTTGTTTTCGCTCACTTCTAGGCTTTTACGTAATGAAGAATTGAACACTGGGATACTCCTGATGAGCTTAACTGACTCAGAAACCGCTGGTCTTTATTGAAAGCTCGATATAACGAGCTGGATACACAGATAAATATAGCTGTGATTTTAATGTGTGGTTTATTTCTATGAAACACGTTATCGGGATCTATATACCTAAATTGAGCAAAAGAAGATCACTTTTCTTTGGTTTTAGCTCGACTAGGCTTTGGTTTTAGCCCGACCAGACGTAGCGGCAGAGCGGATAACGAATTTTAGCATGCGATTCGGGTTAGTTAGGTTGAATGAATGCCATAAAAAAGCTGCCAATGGCAGCTTCTTAAGTGTTATCTATGTTCGGCGGTTAGCTTAGTTTTTCAATTTTAGCGGGTAGACCTTGTCTTGCCGAGGCGCCACTTGCCCAGTCTACCAGCGGATAGCGGCCATGACGACTGGGATCGAATAGATTTAAGTCGTTCATGTTGATCCCGACTCGGATCAGCGGATTGGCGACGATTTTAATCTCGTCAATCACAGTGTCCCGCGCGCCGAGTTCTTTATGGCCATAACCGTGTTCGATAGCGATGCAGTCTGGGTGCACTCCGGCAACACATTCCACTAAGGCAATCACGCTGCCGTTGGGCGTGCTGATTTTTACTGTGTCGCCCGTGCTGATCCCAAGGCGAGCGGCGGTTTTCTCGTTCAGTCGCACCGGATTATTAGGGTGTACTTGGCGTAAACGATCCGAGCCAATACTCATAGAGCTCATGGTATGGGACTTGTAGCTGCTGATCAGTAAAGGCCACTGTGATTTATCAAACGCCTTATCGAGCGGCGTGCCATCGGCCAAGGCGGGTTGATATAAGCGCGGACAACCACTCATAAATTCCCCTGTTAGGCTGTTGCGGCGACTGCCGACGTCGGGATTCCACAGCATCATAGGTTTAGGCCAGACTTTACTCGGATTCCCCATGTCATCGCGTGCACCGCGCATTTCTTCAAAACGGCCGCCGCGAGCAAATAAGTAACTGACTTTTTTGACTTCATCTGGCTTGAGTCTAGCGTTGAGCTCACTTTGAATGCGGCTTACACCGCTAAGATACATGTCCTCGGCGTTGATATCGGCGACGGCTTTACCTAAATAGGCCACGTTGGCGGCGCCGTAAAGTGAGTAATCCGCTGCGCGCGTTAACGGATGTAAGCTGCCATCGGCGGCCTTAATGGCATTTTCGCCAAAGCCGGGTAATTGCAACTTCATCGCCACTTGGCTCAAGAAAGACTCCATGCACACCACGTCACCACTGGCCATTTTCGCGACTCTTGGCTCGACAATCGGCCAACGACCTGTGGCAACTTTGGTTAGTGTGCCTTGCCATGCTGAGGTCCAACCCCAAGACTCGTACGTTAACGTGTCGGGCACAATGTAATCCGACAGCGCCGAGGTTTCGTTGATAAAGCTGTCGATGCTGATAAACAGCGGCAGCACCTTAGGATCTTTCAGTTGTTCACCAATAGCTTCCCCTAAACCCGCTTGACCATAAATCGGATTGCCCATGTGGTTAATCCATGCTTTGAGTCGATAGGGATAACCGTGCACCGCCGCGGTTAAATGTTCGCCCAATAAGGGCGATGAAATCGGAAACCAAGGCTCCTTAGCAGGATAAGGCGATTCGCCCGCTTCGACTTTACGGCGATACTCTGAGGTTTTCTCGTAGGGGAATTTAGAGCGCGATAGGAAAACGCCCTTAGGTTCGACCATGCCGTCAAACTCCTGCAGATTATACTTTGGGCCTTTACCAAAGGCGGGGAAGGAACCGCCGGAGGCTAATGCGCCGCCCTTCAAATTGATGTTACCTATCATGGCGTTGAGCATCATGATCGCCCACGCGCTATAGAAACCATTGGCGCTCATTGTGCCGCCGTGGGAGATCACCGCAGCCTTAGTGCCATGGCTGGTGAATTTATCTGCGAGGGCAATAATCTGCGCTTCGCTGATATCGCACTCCTTGGCATAGTGTGCCATTTCGAAGCTGTGCGCCGCTTCGCTTAACAGTTTGAAGCTGGATTTAACCGCAATCGCCCCCTTAGGTGTGTCGACGCTTTGATTAACGTCGAGCTTGGCTTTTTGACTTTGGCTAGCAAAAACTACCTCGCCACTCGTTGCATCGACAACCAACTGCGAGTCCTCCTCGCCGTAGGCTTTGCCGTCGAAAGGTAAGCCAAGATCGCTGGCAAAAAGATACTGGCCATATCTTGGATGGGTGGGCTCGCTGATTATCAAGAAGCCTGCATTACTAAAGCCACGGTAACCTGATGCTTTTGCAGCATCGACATTGGGCGCACTCAAAAACTCAGCGGCATAGCGCTGGTTATCGATAATCCAGCGCAACATGCCCATGGCGAGGGCCGAGTCGGTGGCGGGGCGGATCGGCAGCCAAGTGTTGTTGCCCGCACAAGGTTGATTCGAGGTATTGGGCAGCATGGGCGACACCACCACATAACTGAAATTGCTGTTATTCACCCGCGCGTTTGCCAGTTGTCTCGCTTGGCGTTTAAAGGGATTGCCCGATTGCTGCGGCGAGGTGCCGATAAAGAGTAAAAATTCGCTATGGTCCCAATCGGGCTTCAAGTGGGCGTATTTTTTCAAATCATCCAATAAAGCGCCTGCACCAGCGCGGTAGGTAAACCCGCAATAGGCACCATGGTTGGCAAAGTTTCGCGTGCCAAAGCTGTTGAAGGTAAAACGTTTGATAATGGCATCGCGGCCTTCATCGGAGGCGTTCGAGACCAGTAACTGGTTGGCCTTAGGGCCGTATTCCGGATTATTGGCATCGAGCGGCGTGGCGATATCTCGAATCGCTCTTAAGCCTTCAACTTGGCCTTCGCCAAATAAATCACCGCCTTCGACGACTTCATTCAGCAACTGCTCAAAGCTAATGCTCTGCCATTGGCCACTGCCGCGCTTACCCACGCGCTTAAGGCATTGGGTAACACGATGCGGGCTATCCAATTGTTCTAACATGGCATTACCACGAGCGCAGGCGGTGGAACGCCCCTGTAGACCCTGTTCTTGAAAGGCGCTAAGCCCAACAAAGGCGGTTTTGATCGGTGTATCGAAATCGATATGTTCCCGCGATGACAGTGGGTGATAAGGATTACCGCTGATACGGATGATTTTATCGGTTTTTTGATCGATACGAGCGCGCACGCCGCATTTGGTCCAGCAACCTAAGCACATAGTATTGGCGATGCGTTGGTCGTCATTGCTGATCAGCTGACCTGACTGTAAATCGACTTTGTATTCAGGCGCTAAAGAATTGCCATGCAGTGGATCTTGGGTTGGTTTTCCTGAGGTACCATTGACGACACCTTTACCTATTTGCGCTAATGTATGGCTATAACCCGCGGCAAATAATCCCACACCACCCGTTACAGCGGCCCCTTTGATAAAACGACGTTTACTCTTATCCATGATGGACTCCTTAATTCTGTAAACTAATTGGGTGCTCAGCGAGCAAGTTTTGCCGCAGGCGTGTGGCGAATAAGTTCGGAGACCAGCGCCATTAATGCTAACCAAAGGCCGAAGGTACCGGCTATGCCTAATAGTCCTTCGGGTCCCCAAGGCAGTTGATAGAGGTAAGTCCCTGCGCCGTATTTAGGATCGGTTTGCGCTTGAATTAGCACTATCCAGCGAAATCCCCACGCGAGATGAATAGCCGTGAGGCTGACGATTAGCATTGCCACATTGGGTAAGTGGCGAATGGCGAGCATCAGTGCCAGCACGGCGAGTGTGACCAGCACCCAAATCGCAGCCAGTTGCCAACTTGGGCTGGTTTCAAGCAATAACGCGGCTTCAGGGGCCGAGCCCTTATCGAATAATGCCCAGCCGATAAGGCACAGGGCGAACAGACCAAAGCTAGCTCTTACCCAGAGTAATAGGCTGTCTTGGGTGCGCTGTTGGTAGCCTTTTAGTAGTCGATTCAACACAGCCAAAGTGCCGCAGACAGCGAGCAGGGCGCTCATCGCCATCAAAGGTGGTAGCCAATAGGTATGCCACAGTGGCCGCGCTTTAATGGCCATGGTTTCCATGCCAGTGTAGAGGGCAATACTGCAGGCACTCAGGGCCGTGATAATCGCGATCGGCTTGATGAATTTGTCACTGTTCCAATCACCGAATCTCAGTAATTGACCTATTTTACTCACCCAATCTGAGTCAGGGTTCGTGGTGCGCTTAGGCAAATATTGGCGCAATAGCAGCCAAGCAAATAGCGCGCTGCTGCCCGAAAATATCGGCAGTAAAAAGGCGCCATACCACATCCAAGAGTCAGGGCGAACTTGCGCATAAAAATGCCAAGCCCGCAGCGGTTGGTGTAAATCGGCGAGTAAGGCGATAGGCGCGACTATGCCTGCGGTTAACATTAAACAGGCGCATAGCTTCAGCAATCTGTCATCGGGTTGGGTTTGACTAAACAAATGTATCGTCGCGACCCATACGCTGGCGTAGGCGAGCCCCATCATAAAAAAGTATTGCACTGCCCAAGGTAGCCAAGTAATGGCGATATCTGGGGTAAAGATTTCTTTAATGACCATGGTGGATCTCCTCGCCAGTATCGGTAAGTAAGGTTCTAACCGGGGCTTGGCCGCTAATCTTGTGCTCAAAAGCGCTGCTCATGCCGATGTAGAACACGCGTGGTGAAGTATTGGCCGTGGGTTTGAGCACCTTGATATCGGTTTTGTTGGCGGCGAGCAGTTGGCTTATCTGACTGTTGGGATCGTTAAGATCGCCAATCACACGGGCTTCTCCCACGCAGGTTTCGACACAGGCGGGCAGTAATCCTGCATCTAACCTGTGGGCACAGAAGGTACATTTGTCGGCGGTATTAGTATCGTGGTTGATAAAGCGGGCATCGTAGGGACAGGCTTGCACGCAGTAGCCACAGCCAACGCACCATTCATTATTGACGACCACTATGCCGTCTTTGCGCTGGAAGGTCGCGCCCGTAGGACAAACGGGAATGCAGGGCGGGTTTTCGCAGTGATTACAAAGTCTTGGCAGCATTAAAAACGTAGGCGGCGTGGTATCTTCCTGCTGCGAAACTTCATACTGCTGCACTGTGGTGCGAAATTGCCCTAGGGGCGGTTGATTCTCGATAGTGCAAGCGACGGTACAGGCTTGGCAGCCCACGCAGCGGCGCAAGTCAATTACCATACCGTAACGTTTACCCACTTGGCCTTCGCAGGCAATGTGCATTTGAGTGCTGTGCTTATCATCCTGTGCATACACTTGCACCACAGGGATGAGTGCGGCGCCAACACTGACGCTAGCCATTTTACCGAGAAACTGACGTTTACTCTTGTCCATACAGATTTCCTTCACTCTTGCAGATGGCGAATAAACTGGCTCATAGACCTAGCGTTAAGGTTTATGGCGAGGTTTACAGGCATTCTGTAAAAGGCGAGGCGGCATAACTATAGTGGTTTTCCACATATCGGGTGTGGATTTGATCTAGCGCAACAAATATCCGTTAGAATAGCCTTCAAAATGATAGGGTTTTATTTTTACGGCTTTTAAACTTAAGTTTGGCCTGCTTTCAATTTGAATTGGATCTGCTTTTAACTGGATTTAAGCTTGAGTGATTGGGGATAAAGGATTGCACTTCACGTTATTTAGGATGATAAAAACAGTGTTTAGCTCAGGGATGTCACTCAAGTGGCCGTTATCAATTCAAGGTTCAATCGAGCCTAAGATGACACCTCGAATAATTTTCAGGATGGCACTTAGGACTAAGGTGTTCATCACGTTATTAGCGTGCTTGTTCGCTTCGGCAAACGTGTTTGCCGTAGAGCCGCAGAATCAAAGTGTGCATTCGGGCTTAACTGACCCTGAGGTTGTTGCTCAAGTTGCTATCGAAGAGCCCAGTTATCAAGTAGTCGATGTTGGCGTGTTAGCCATCCGCGGTTATAAGGCAACCATCAACCGCTGGCAACCTTTGATGGGGTGGCTCGAAACCCAAATTCCCAATAGTTACTTTAGGTTACACCCTCTTACCCTCGATGAGCTAGCTAAGGGCGTTGAAACCCAAGGGCTCGATTTTGTGATCACCAACCCAGGGCAATCCGTGTTGCTGGCGCGGCAATATTCCCTCACTTGGTTGGCGACCCTGCGCAGTCCGTTAAATAATGGCGCGGCAATGCAAGTGGGCTCGGCGCTGGTGGTGCGCGCCGATTCACCCTATCACACCTTAAGTGATCTTAAGGGACGTCGACTCGGGATCGTATCGAAAAATGCCTTTGGTGGTTACTTGACCTTAGTGTACGAAGCGCAGCTAAAGGGCATCGATTTGCCTCGCTTTGTGGGTGAGATCATTCCGCTGGGGTTCCCGCTAGATAATTTGTTGTATCAGTTAGATGATCAAAAAAGTGGTGATGATGCGGCGAAAGATAATCGACTGGATGCGGCTGTGGTGCCTGTGTGTCAGCTTGAGCAGATGCAAACGGAAGGTCTTATTAACATCGCCCATTATCGAGTGCTCGATAATCAAGCGCCTGCGGGATTTAATTGCCAAGTCTCGACCCACCTTTATCCCAACTGGTCTATGGCAAAGACCAATCGCGCTTCCCAGTCTCTGGCTAAAAGTGTGACTCAAGCTTTGCTGGCGCTGCCCGAAGATCATCTCGCCGCTAAGTCTGCCGATTCTGCGGGCTGGACCACGGCCGTGAGTCAGCTTGCGATCGATCAACTGCTTAAAGATCTCGATATGCATCCTTTGCAGGCACCATGGTGGCAAAGGGCGTGGCAGTGGATCAAGCTACATCAACAATGGGCTTGGTTTGTTTTGGGGATTTTGGTGCTGCTCAATGCGTACCATTTCTGGTTGGAGTATCGTTTTAGCCGTCGCGGCCGGGAGTTGATTAACACTCAGCGCCAGCTCAATGAAAACCGCGCGCTACTGGAACATGCTCAGCGTATCGCGATTGCGGGTGAGCTTGGCGCGAGCCTCTCCCACGAACTCAATCAACCTTTGGCGGCGATTGGCCATTATTGCCATGGCGCCGAAGTGCGATTACAGCGGGGGACGAGCCCTGAGGAACTGCAATCGGTATTGACGCTGATCCAGCAGGAAGTCACGCGCGCCGACAATATTATCAGTCGCTTACGTAATTTATTGAAGAAGCGACCTGTGTCGAAACAACCTTTGTATCTGCATGAGTTGGTCAATGATACTGTGCCGCTGCTCGCCTATGAGTTTGAACAACATCAGATAAACCTTGCCGTCAATGTGAATGGTGAACCCTATTTACAGTCCCTCGATGAAGTTGGCATGCAGCAGTTGTTGCTTAACTTGCTGAAAAACGCCTTTGACGCCTGCGTTCAGCGGTTAGAGCTTGAATCCAGTGGCACAGAACAGATCATCACGCAAAAGCCATACACGCCCACGATCGATATCGATCTTCGCTATCAAGAATGTACGCTCTTGCTGACAGTCACAGATAATGGCACTGGGTTAACCGAAGAGACCAGTCTGCTGATGCAAGCATTTTATTCCACTAAATCAGAGGGGTTAGGTTTAGGCTTAGTGATTTGCCGTGATATTGCCGAGAGCCATGGTGGTACGTTTAGCTTAGAAAGTGCTATGGGTGGCGGTTGCCAAGCGCAGGTGGCTATACCGCGTAAACCTGAACCCAATGGAGCACAATAATGAGTCTTGCCTTACCTGTGTATTTAATCGATGACGATGACTCTGTGCGTCGTTCTTTGCGTTTTATGCTTGAAAGTTATGGCCTTAAGATCACTGACTTTGATAGCGCCGAAGCCTTTTTTGCCGCCGTAGACTTAACACTACCGGGTTGTGCGCTGGTCGATGTGCGAATGCCGGGTTTGAGTGGCCCACAGTTGCATCTTGAATTAGTGGCAAAAAATAGTCCGCTAGCGGTGATTTATCTCACGGGTCATGGCGATGTGCCAATGGCGGTAGATGCGCTTAAATTAGGTGCGGTGGATTTTTTCCAAAAGCCCGCCGATGGCGCTAAGTTAGCCGAAGCGGTCGTCAAAGCGTTGGAACATACCAAGGCGCATCATCAAGACAATCAGTATCTTGAGACGTATCAAGCGCTCACACCAAGGGAGCGGGAGATACTCAACCTGATTGCCCAAGGGTTGAAGAACCAAGAGATCGCCGATAGCCTCTGTATTGCCATGCGCACGGTCGAGATCCACCGCGCCAATTTGATGAAAGGCATGCAAGTGGGATCGCTGGCGGAAATGATGCTGATTTATAGCCGGATCGCCGATCGCCTGCGCCTTGAAGATAACCGCTAAAATTTACCTTTTACTGCGCTAATTGCCGCTTTGTTAGCCGCCTATTTTGGCTAAGTTGTCGTATCATTGGCCGCTTAACATTTGTCTGGCTATGGGTTTATTTTTTGCTGAGCAATGGGCTTAGTGATCCGCTTAGTTCTGGGCTGAGATGTAAGCTGTGGCATTAGTGCAGCGCCGCTTAATTGCCAATACACCGCGATTGCCTTATTTTAGGGGCACTATTTTTAGGTCATGATTTTAAAATCACTTTTTACAGTGCTTTTTAAGGTCTGTGGCCCTCTTGGATTGTTTTCTCTTTGTCCTGTAGAAGGCTTCTGCAGCTTAGATAAGACGCTCCCGTTTGCATAAGGAATGAAATGGCAAGCTTGATTCGTATTGTGCTGATTGATACGCACCTTCCGGGCGTTGTGGAACTCGCCCTCAATGGCCATACCAACATTTGTGGTACTAACGCCTCGGGTAAGACGACATTACAACGTCTAGTACCTGTTTTTTATGGCGAATACCCAAGCCGCGTGGTGCCTTCGACCCGCGACAGTTTCGAGCGTTGGTATTTGCCACACGATTCAAGCTACATCATTTACGAATATCAAAAGGCCGATGGGTTACTGTACCAAGCCGTGCTGGCATCGGCGGGTGATGGTAAGGGCGTTAACTATCGCTTTATCGCCAAAGGTTTTGAGCTAAGCGATTATATTAAATCGCAAAATGGCGACACTATTCTGTGCCACACCATGGCGGAATTAGGCCGTGATTTAAAACGTGCCGGCATCGCCACCACTAACTTGCTCAACACCCGCGAATATCGCGCCATTATCCAAAACGATCGCACCCTATTAAGCACGGGCAGCAACCGCAGCGAACTGCGCGGCTATGCCCGCCAATTTGCCCTGTGTGAGGGCGAGCATTCCCTGCGCCACATCGAAAAGCTCGCCAAAGCGGTGCACTCCAAAGAAGGCAAGATGGAGACGGTCAAATCCATGATCGCCGCCATTTTAGAGGAAGACGGAGTTAATCCGCCCAGCTCACGCTTAAATCCACAGCGCGTTGAGGCGTGGATCCGTGAAAGCCAACTTATCCAAGGGTTTGAAGTCATTCGCCCTGAGTTTGAAAAACTCGAACAAGAATTTAACCAACTGCTCAGCGCCGAACTGCGCTTATCAAGCTTGTCCCGTGGTTATCGCAACGATGAAACCTTAGAAGCTGATCGCCAAGATATTCAGCAAACCTTATCTAAAGAGCTGAATTTAAAACTCAGATTGCTCGACGATGAATGGAAAGAGCAGCGCGATGAGCTCAACCTCGACTTATCCGCAGCCAAAGGCGATGTTGCAAAGTGCGAGTACGAACTCGATGCCATTGAAGATCAGCACAGCGCCTTTTTAGATGCCAACATAGAGCAAGCTAAGGCCGATCTCGAGATGCTGCCGAACTGGCGCACCGATGTTGAAAACTTAAGTGAACGCCACAAGCTGCAAACCGAGAAGCACCAAGATATTGAGGCGGCCTACAATGCCCGTCGCAGTAAGATTGGTGAGCAGTTAAACCGCGAGCTAGAAGGTTTGCATGCCGACCAAGATAAGCAGCGCGAAGCCCGCGATAAGCAACGCGAAGTCGCGCGCACCGATATCGACGCTTTAGAGCTGCAATGGCGCAACCAAATGGATGCGGGCAAGGCCAGCTTTAGCGAGCAGGAATACCAATTTAAACTTACTGCCGCCGAGCTTAAATTACGTGTCGATGGTGTGACTTACACCGAAGAAGAAAAGCTGAGCCTAGCAATTTTCGACGAACGTATTCACCGAGCCGACGAAGAACAAGAAAGCTGCAATGCCAAGGTCGAACGCTTAAGCAGCGATGAACGCAAGCTCAGAGCCAAACGCGACCAAGCCAACGAAGCCTTGCGTATCGCCACCTTAAGGGTGAATGAGCGTCAAACTGCGCTGGATGAACTGCACCACATGCTGTTCCCGCAATCCCACACCCTATTGGAGTTTCTGCGTAAGGAAGCCCAAGGTTGGGAGCAAAGTCTAGGTAAAGTGATTGCGCCTGAACTACTGCATCGCACTGATTTACATCCCAGTTTAGTTAGCGAGTCGAGCGAAGCTTTCTTTGGTGTGCATTTAGATCTTAAGGCGATCGATGTGCCTGAATATGCCGCCTCCGAACAAGAGCTGCGGATTCGGTTAAGTAAAGCCGAAGAAGCCCACACTAGCGCCCAAGAAATGCAGGCCGAGGCCGAATCTCAGCTAGTTGCCATTAATGGCGAGTTGGATAATCTCAGCCGTGAACTTACTTTTGCCCGCACAGCGTATAAAAATAGCCGTGACGATCTGCGTCGCCTATTCGATGAAAAGCGCAGTGAGCAAGATAAAATCAACAAAGCATTGAGCGATCGCAAAGCCCATGCGGGACAAAGACTGACCCAGCTGGATGGCGAGCTGAAACAGCTTAAACATCAGCACGAACTCTGGCTCGAAGAGCAAAAAGAGCAAGCGCTCGAAGCGCGCATGGAAAAACAAGCCTATTGGCAGGAAGTGATCGGCGCGCTCGACAATCAACTCGGCCAAATTAAAGCGACCATTGAAGGCCGCCGCGAAAGTGCCAAAATTGAGCAGAAAGCCTGCGAGACCTGGTACAAAAACGAGCTTAAATCCCGCGGTGTGGATGAGGAGAATATCCTCAAACTCAAGCAACAAATTCGTGAGTTAGAAACCAAAATCAGCCGCGCTGAGCAGCGTCGTAGTGACGTACTGCGTTTCGATGATTGGTATCAACATACTTGGCTGATGCGCAAACCTAAACTGCAAACTCAGCTTGCCGATGTGAAGCGCACGGTATCGGAAATCGATCAACAGCTTAAGGCGAAAACTCAGGATGTGAAGACTCGCCGTCAACAACTCGAAACCGAACGTAAAGCATCCGATGCGGCGCAGGTTGAAGCCTCTGAAAACCTAACGAAGTTACGTGCCGTAATGCGTAAACTCGCCGAGCTTAAGTTGCCGACCAATAATGAAGAAGCCCAAGGTAGCCTAGGCGAGCGTCTGCGCCAAGGTGAAGATTTGCTGCTGAAACGCGATTACTTGATGGGTTCGGTGAAGCAATATGTAGAGCATTTCGACTCAGTGATCGCCAGCAAGTCAGGTTCGGGCCTTGCCGAAACCTGGGAGCGTGCCCGCGAAGAATCGAGCTTTATCAACGACAAAGGCATTCGTCTGCTGGATTACCGCAAGTTAGTGCCACAGCTTGAGCAATTGCTGAACGTGATAGTGCCGCAATCGATTACCGCGCTGCGTGAGCAAGGACGGATTTTCGGCGTCGACTTAACTGCCTTCTATGATGTATTAGCCGATATCGACCGCCGCATCGCATCCCAAAGTGCGCGTATTACCCGCGAAGTGGGCGAAGAGTTATTCCTCGAAGGCGTGTCTGAATCGGCGGTACGTATTCGCTCGCGCATCAGTGAGTTAGAGTTCTGGCCTGAGCTTGAACAGTTCGTCAAAGCCTTTAAACATTGGAAAGCCGATGGCTTTAATGGCTTGCCCGATGAGGATTACACCAACAGTATGCGACGCGCCTTAGACATTATCGGCCGCGCCGCGTTAACGGGGGGCATCTCTAAGTTGCTGGAAATCGAGCTGCGCCTTAAAGAAGGTAACAGCGATCTGATTATCCGCACCGACAGACAGCTTAACGAATCCTCAAGTCACGGTATGGCGTATCTGATTTTGTGTAAGTTCTTGTTGGCATTCACGCGCTTGCTGCGTGGCCGCGCCGATGTGACCATTCACTGGCCAATTGATGAGTTGGGCACTTTGCACCATACCAACGTGAAGAAGATTTTTGACGCCTGCGAAAATAACAATATTTGTGTGCTGGGCGCCTTCCCGAACCCTGAGTCTGAGGTGCTGAACTTGTTCGCCAACCGTTACATTATCAACAAACAAACTAAGAAGTTGCAGGTGGTAAAACCTAAGGTCAATCCAATTGCAGACATGTTGAATAAGCGTTTGTCGAAGGAGGCCATCTAATGAGTGATGCAACCCAAACCGTATTAGTTGGCACTGGTGCTTTGATTGAGCTGTTACTCAAGGGCGAGTTTATTTGCCGCACCACCAATGAAGAAGGCTGGCGCGCCCTTAAAAATAGCAGCACCCGCGAGCGGGTCGAAGGCTATTTAAACCAGATCAACCGTACCGTGGCGTCCGCCGCAGAAGGTGATGTGTTCTTCTGCGGTTATTTGCAGCTCGGCGATAGCGAACGTAAAGTGATTTCATCGCAGTTTAAAGATATCTGTCAGGCATTGATCCCGCTGGTGGAATGGTTGGTATTAGTGCAAGAAGCCAGTGGCCAAGATGCGCCGCTGAGCGAAGGTGCGCCCGTGCGTTTGACCGAGCTGCAAAGCCGTATCGAAGACACGCCGGCGTTCCGTGAGCAGTTAGCCAAACTCAGCCAATATCGTCTATTTGGCTCGACTAGTACCAACAGCGATGCGCAAATCAAGTTAGTCTTCAAACGCTTAGTCGAACTCGGCTATTTAGTGCGCCCCAATGCGGAGAAGCAAATCTATATCGCCACGGGCAAGCTGGATTATTTGTATGAAGTCATTCGGTTTATCGACGAAACCGAAGGCCTAAGCCTAGAAGCGCAGGCGGAAACGGCGACCCAGCGGGACTTAATCTAATGTTGGCACGATTAAACCTAGGTAAAAGTTGCGACCAAGGAGTCCGTGATGAGCAGTAACTTACATCAGGCGGGGGTTAAGCTGCTCAAGAAGTTAGGTCGCCATGCTGACATCATTATGGACGCCTATTTAGCGGGTTCTCTTAACGAGGATGCCCACGATCCAAGCGTGGTTGAAAAGCTCAAACAGGCCGGCATTTTGTGGCGGCCAGAGCCAGATCAGGAGCTGCGGCTTAAGCGTTCTGTTCGCGCCTTGCTCGAAGAAGGTTTAAGCGACGAGCGCAATCGCCAAATCGACTCTAACGTCGGTTCGGCTTTAGCAACCATTAAAACCTTGGCCGACCATTACAAAGAGGCGCGTCATAGCTCTGATTACAGCGCCGCCGAGGCCTATTTATCGGATTTGAGCGAGCATGTTTATAGCTTCGCCGATAGTCTGCGTTATTCGATCCGTGTGCTCTGGGGCCGGATCAACAACGAGTTCGGTTATGTGGGTACGATCAACGCTAAGATCCGCGAAAACGAATTAGCCCAAAGCCAAGTCTCTGAATTGCTTAATGGCTTAGAGATGTTCCAGTTTAGTGAGCTTGGCGAAATCGCCGGCGATATCCGAGAGCTGCGTAAACTCTTAGTGACGACTTTGCAAGAAACCATGAGCGACTGCGCCCAGGAACTGAGCGTTGTGCAGGGGCGTTTACTCGAACTCTTAGGTCGCTTTAGGCAAATCCGTGGCCGTACCCGTTTGCTTAAGGGCTGGTTACTCTACACTGACTTGCATCCGGATTATCGTCCTGCGGACCATGTGTCCCACAAGGAAATTCCAAGCCTATTCAATCGCGCCGAAATTTTGCTAGCGCCTGCTGCGGTAGATGTGCACAACGCCAGCCAAGAGTTAGAGTTGATGGGCATAGTCGCGCACATTAAAGCCATTAGTCGTCATCCCGTGATTGCGGCGGTACGTGAGCGAGATGCGTCCGTGTCACTCACCCAAAGTGAAGACTTCGATGTGCCGGATAATCCGCTTAAACAGGCGGTGGATGAGTATTTTGTCGATGTAATTGAGTCTGGCCTGCGCCAATCTGCGCTGGAATATCTGCTGGATAAGGCATTGCCTTGGGAAGCTGAGAGCTGGATTTATCAAGTGATTGGCGGCTACGAAGGCCTACCCGATGAACACAAAGCTTATTTTGAGCTTGAGCCTTTGGGTGAGCCACATCCCATCTATAGCGGTAACTTTATCATTCGCGATGTTGAGTTATGGCTCGCCTAGGCCAGCAACAACTGCAGCAGTTGGAGAACGCTTTTATTAAGCGTTCTCCCAAGGTTAAGCTCACGGCTAACTGGCGCGCAATTTACCGCGAGTTAGAAGTGGGCGAGTTAGACGAGTCTGAAAAGCATTTGTGCTTCGCGCCCAAAGACTTTGATCTGTTAAGGCAAGGCGTATTGGCGCTAATGGGACTCGATCTCAGGGATCTGGATTTCAATGTCGATCGCATGGCGATGTCCGCCAAAAGTCATAATGAGAAGCTCGCTAAGATCCGCCCCGAAGCCGAGTATGTGTTACTCAAATTTCTGGGCTTTCAATCGCCACCTGTTGCAATATCCGCTTTATCCTCGCTGCGTATTCCTTTGGAGGAAGCACAAAAGCATTGCCGTGAACTTCATGTCGCAGCCATCTTAGTGGTTGAAAACTTGGATGTGTTTGATGTTATCCATCAAGCGCGTTTTCCTGAGGATCTAACGAACCTCATGGTTATTTACCGCGGTAGCGGTCATCATTCACCGATTGGTGTGCGGCATTTTTTGCAAGCAATGGCAGGCGAGCTGCCGATTATCGCCTTTACCGACTTAGATCCCGCAGGGCTGCAAATCGCCCATACCTTAATGGGGGTGACCCATTGCCTTGTGCCGCAACTTGCGCTGGCAGCACCTGCCGAGTTGTTGGGCATTGGGCAAATTAATTCAACCTATGATTTCGACAAGCAAGCGAAACAGACCAAATATCTTCAGCATGCCGATTTAAAGCGTTGGCAAGAATTAGCTTTTTGGTTAACTCAACACAGTATTAGCATCAAACAGCAACACCTGCTAGCTCACGGGCTTGAACTAGTGTTAGTGCCATATATTTAGCCATCACGCATGCCATCTCTCTGCGTTAGTGTAATTATCTAGTTTTAAATTCTTTTATAAGTTGAATTTCAGTCATTAAGACTGAGGTTGATTTTCTAATTGTTTTCAATATGTTTACATTGTGATTTATTGGTTTTCATTCTGTTTAAATATGCAGTTTTAAATAAGTCTTTAGTCTGCTCATTGATTGAGCATAATTATTATTTATGATTTAAAATCAATTCATTACTAATTTTCCGTGATGCGGTTAGCTTAATTTAAGATGAAAAAGTGAAATTTATTCATTGAATTAACGGCTAGCATGTTTCACTATCCCCTGCCTAAGCCAAAAATGGATTGGCAATTGTGCTCATCATGGAAGATGAATAACAAAAAAACTACATTTCTGGGGAAACCACAAGCATGATGAAATCACTTTCGACGCGGATCTTTATAGGTCTGTTTGCGGGTCTTATTTTCGGCACAATAGTGCAGTACTTCTTAAACGATATCGGCTTCTTCTCGGACAATTTGGTCGAGCTTGCCGGCGGCGTTGGCACTATGTTCGTCAATATGATCATGATGCTAGTCGTGCCATTAGTGTTTGTGAGTATTGTTTGTGGTGTCTGTGAGCTGCAAGATCTTAAAAGTTTTGGCCGTTTAGGCGGTAAGACCTTTGGTTTTTACATCATCAATACCTTTGTCGCGATCGCGACGGCATTATTAGTCGTGCTGTTACTCGACCCTGGTAAAGGCGTCGATATGAGCAGCACAGACGGCGTGGCGATTACTGCTACTGAGCTGCCAAGTTTGATGGCACTGGTGATCGACATAGTCCCGCGTAACCCTGTAGCGGCGTTTATGTCGGGCAATATGCTGCAAGTGATCTTTATGGCTTTAATGCTTGGCGGCGTGATTAAGTCACTCGGTGAGCATGTCGCTGGCGCTGTGCAAGGTTTTCAAACCGCGAATAAAATCATGATGAAGCTGATTTCTGTGGTCATGAGTCTAGCGCCCTACGGTGTATTTGCCTTGATGTTCAAGCTCGGCGCGACTTTAGATGCTGGCGTGTTTATGAGCGTAGTTGAGTACATGGTGCTGATCCTCGCGCTGCTGCTACTGTGGATTTTTGTGGTTTATCCTATGGCAGTGGGGGTATTTACTCCTATTTCAGCCAAAACCTTCCGCGAGAAGACCCAAGAGCAAGTGCTGTTTTCACTCTCGACTGCAAGCTCAAATGCGACTATTCCCGTGACCATGCGTACTTTAACGGACAAGTTAGGCGTGAACCGTGCTGTTGCTGGTTTTGGCGTACCGCTGGGGGCGACCATGAACATGGGCGGTGTGGCGATTTATATCACTATTGCGATTTTCTTTGTCGCCAACGCCTTTGGCATGCCCATTACCACTGAGCAATTGCCTTCGCTGTTATTTAGTGTCTTCCTATTATCTGTCGGTGCGGGTGGTGTGCCCGGTGGCGGCATGGTGATGATAGGTGTGTTAATCCATCAAATGGGATTACCGATAGAAGCCTTTGCCATAGTGGCGGCCTTAGATCGGATTATTGATATGGTGCTGACATCCTGTAACGTGGTTGGTGATACTGCGGTGTTGACCATAGTGGATCAAACCGAGAAAGTGCATCAGCTTGAGTCAGCGAAGAGTTAATGTGCCATTAAGTCGTATTCTATAAAAACAAAAGCCACTGAAAACAGTGGCTTTTGTTTAATATTCACTATGCTGGTATTGATGCGTTGCTAGGTTAGCATCAACTATGTTAGCCCATTACTTAGTGCGAGTAATTTTATCCAGATAGCCCATGGCAAAGGCTGATAATACAAAGGTGATGTGGATTAACAGATACCACATGATTTTGTCGTTATCGATATTCTTCACATCCATAAAGATTTTTAGTAGATGAATGGATGAAATCGCCACAATAGAAGCGGCGACTTTGTTTTTTAATGAGCCAGAATCTAACTTACCGAGCCAACTGAGCTTCTCACTGTCTTCGCCCACATCTAATTGTGACACGAAGTTTTCATAGCCAGAAAACATCACCATCACGATAAGGCCACCCACTAGGGTGATATCAATCAGCGATAGGGTGACCAGCACCAGATCGACTTCGGTTATCTCAAAAATAATCGGTAGAATATGGAAGATCTCTTGGAAGAATTTAATGCCTAAACCGATTAGGACTAGGCTTAATCCCAAGTAAATCGGCGCCATAATCCAGCGAGATGCATACATCAATTTTTCAAATATTTGTTCCATATTCCATTTAACCCTTAATCTAAAAATGCGGTAAAAAATCGAGTTGCCAATGACTAAAACCGTAACATAGCGCATTTTAGGCGCGCGATAGCCCTAGGGTAAAGCGTGAGTTATATGCTTTTATTGTGTTTTCGTCACCATTGTAGTCATCTAAACCCTATTTTGGGTATTAGCTGCGCTACAGGGATTAACTTACTTATGCCTTTGATATGTTTGATTGTCGCTTTTTTCAAGCTGATACCAAAGTAAATTCAGCAACAGGGGGCCACGTTTTTACACTTTCTAGTACTTTGCTGAAAGAGGTGACATTTGTCATCGTCTATTGCTGACAACACACACTGCCGTGTTGGATTGTTAGCGTAGATACTTAAGTCATCTAAACAAGGAGGCTTAATCATGCAACACACATCATTGGATCAACAGTTAATCGAATACCGTCAACAACGTGCTTTGGCTATGCCCTTATCCGGCATGATAGTGTGGATCTTGCTGTTTGCATTAAGTTTTGTATTACCTCCTTCACAGTTGGTGATGGCGGTATTTATCGGAACGGGTTCAATCGTCTATTTAGCCATGGGCATTTCTCGGCTAACCGGTGAGAACATGTCGTTCAAGAAAAAGCATGAGCGTAATTGGTTTGATAATGTGTTTTTAGCCGCCGTAGGCATGAGTTTCCTGACCTTTGCTATCAGCATTCCATTCTTTATGGAAAATTATCTGGCATTGCCTTTCGCCCTTGCGGTGCAAACAGGTTTAATGTGGTTAGTCCACGGTGTTTTAGCGGCGCAAAAGGTGGCGATTGTACATGCGATTGTGCGCACTGTGGCTTGCGCGGCTGCTTTTATGTTGTGGCCTGAGTTGAGTTTTCAGCTTCAACCTTTGATTGTGGTGATATGTTATGGGTTTTCGATTCCACTAATGGAACGTCGTTGGAAGATTCAGCAAAATCTGTGTGTTGCGGGTTAGTTTTGCGGCCTTACTGCCGAGATGAATCAAAGTCGTGGGCTTCATCCCATACCTGATTATGTAGATGATTAGTTATAACGGCCTTACGACCGAGGTGAATTAAAGTCGTGGGGCTTCACCCCACACCCGACCAAGGAGGACTGCTCGTCCTATCCTCCTTGGATTCTCCAAGACGCCCCCAACGGAGTTGAAAGCCCCTTGGGCATT